>NZ_JACJON010000039.1 GCF_014695585.1 Microcoleus sp. FACHB-831
GTGCGTTTAGCGCGGTGGCTCCACACCGACTCCATCCCGAACTCGGAGGTGAAACGCCGCAGCGGCAAAGATACTTTGGGGGCGACCCTACGGGAAAATAGCTCCGTGCCAGGTTACATATAATCCAAAAAGCCTCCTCTAGGGGGCTTTTTGCTATGGAAATAGCGTTCTCTACCCTTGGCAGTAAGTAATCGTACACCAATTTAATTGTCGATGCAGGTTATCTTTTCTCAACCCTACTCCAGCAAAGGGCGTAGGGCGTGGACATTTTCCCCTACTATTTATACCAGAGTGATGGAAGAGCGTTATCACAATTTAAATGCACAACAGCTTAAAGTGTTTCACAATTCCTCAACTATTTTTAGGATTTCCCCGGCTTATTGCTTTACTAAGTTTCTTTTCTAGTCCTATTCAAAAAGCTGCTTTTGAGCTTGATTTTCGATTGTACTCTGCTAGAGGAGCAAGAGGGCTATAGACCTTAACGACAGAAATTTTCGACGCATCTAACAAAAATCTCTATGCCTATACCTAGCGCAGTTTCATCAAAATCAAACCGGGGATGATGGTGTGGATAAGCTAAATCTTTGATTGGATTCGCAGATCCTAGAAAGAAATAACAACCAGGTACAGCCTGAAGAAAAAATGACATATCTTCACCACCCATTGTTTGACATTCTGGAACTACACCCGCAGGGGTTTCCACAAAATTTGACGCTACAGAACGCACCAGTTCAGCTATGCCAGCATCATTAATCACAGCTGGATAAAGTCGCCAGTAGTCTAACTCATAGCTTGCACCGTGACTTTGGCAAACACCAGAGATTATCTGCTCAAGTCGGCGAGGGATGATTTCTCCCAGCTCGGGGTTGAAATATCTAACAGTGCCGCTCATTTTCGCTGTATCGGCAATTACATTCAACGCCTTACCAGCATGAAGTTCCCCAACTGTAACTACGGCTGACTCTAGAGGAGAAACATTACGAGCCACAATAGTCTGCAAGGCATTGACAACATGAGCGCTGACTAAAATTGAATCAACAGTTTGTTGGGGAATAGCCCCGTGCCCACCTTTGCCCTGAATGGTACAGCGAAAACCCTCTGAAGCTGCCATCAAAGCGCCACTGCGGACGCCAACTGTGCCAAGGGGTAGGTTATTCCACAGGTGCAGACCAATAATTGCATCTACATCAGGATTTTTTAACACCCCAGCTTCAATCATAGGCTTGGCACCTCCTGGCCCCTCCTCAGCTGGTTGGAAGATAATCTTCACAGTTCCTGCGAAGTCTTCTGGATGGTTAGCTAGATAGTAGGCGGTAAAAAGTGCGATCGCTGTATGTCCGTCGTGACCGCAAGCATGCATTACACCATCGTGCTGCGACCGATAAGGCACATCGTTTTCTTCCTGAATTGGCAGAGCATCCATATCAGCCCGAATTGCCAATACAGGCCCAGGCTTGCTGCCTCTAATTGTGGCAACAATTCCAGTTTTTGCTATACCTGTTTCATGCTCGATTCCCCATTCGTGCAAATTTTGGGCAACCAGTTCAGAGGTCAAATGCTCTCGAAAGCCTAATTCAGGTCGCTGATGCAGCCGCCTACGCAGCTCCACAAGAGCTGGCTGTAATGCTTGAATTGTCGGCCGAATGCGAGATAAGTCAACAGGAAGGGGGTTTAAAGAAGTGGCAAACATTTATTTAGCGACTATATATTAGCGATTAGCTTTTAGCTAAACTGATTGGTGCATTTCCATGCATTAGTGTAGATTTTGGTTAATAACAAGTAACCAAAATCTACAGTTAAAGCGGCATCAATTGTTCTATATCTAAATCTGATGCAACTTTAGCTAGTTTATCTAAATCGGTTGGGTCAGCTAGATGCGGCATAACACCTAATACTGATGTATTTGTTAAAGATTGGATTAAATCGGCTGGAGCCAAATCGCCAATTTCTTGATCGCAACGAGACTGAACGCAATTAAGTACAATTCCTTTAAGGCGGACGCCCGACTGCCGAGCTAGGGCAACATTAGCCACTGCTTGGGCGATCGCTCCCAATCTAACTGGCACCACCAATACAGTTGGGAATCGCCAATCCCTAGCCAAATCCGCGACCGTCATTTCATAAGTCACAGGCGAACCTAATCCCCCGGCTGCTTCCACCAAAACCCAATCCCTCGATGCCCGCAACTTGTTAAATGCCTGCCATACTCGTCCCAAGTCAACACTAACTCCTTCTCGTTCAGCAGCTATGGGAGGAGCTAGGGGAGCCTCAAAATATAGTGGGTTAAGTTCATCAGGAGATTGATTAAGTGAAAACAGCCTAGCATATAACTCGCGATCGCCTGCTCCCGCCTGAATCGGTTTCATAATCCCCAAGCTGCGGGATGGACTATAGATCTGCCAATATGCAGCCAAAGCAGTTGTCAAAACTGTTTTTCCAGCATCCGTATCAGTTCCCGCAATTAGTAGCGCGTTCATTTAATAGGGGCTAAGGGTTAAAACTCAGCCATAAGTATGGACTATTTATTATGAAACATTAAAGCAACTTTTGCTTTTCGTATCTCGCCCTTAACCGCTACTGCCTGGGAACAATCTTCTTCTTAGTTGCGAACGCTCACATCTAGAGTAAAGTTCGTCTCCTCAGTCGCAATAACATCAATTTGATATAGGCCAGCAGTGGGCAGCGGCTTATTCCAAGACACAACTCCCGAAGCATCTTCCACCAGCTGTCCATTAGGATAACGAATATTTAAAGTTACCGCGCTCTGTAGAACTTCAACTGCAAGTACCTGATCCTCCTCACTGAGGTTAACCAAATAACGCTTAATCTTCTGCGGACTTGTTATACCCGAAACTTGCACTGGCTCACCACTAGGCGGCAATTCGAGCTGTGCGATGTCAAATTCTGGGACGGCGGGACTTATACTCGGCGTTGGGGTAGGAGTTTCAGTTGGCAACGGTGTAGAAGTGTCAGTTGGCGGAGTCGTAGGAGTTTCAATTGGGGCTGGCGTCGGAGTGACAAATTTTTCCAAACTAATAGCCAACTTGTAGTTGCTTTCAGGCAGTCCCCTAATGGGCCTCAACTCAATGGTGTACTCGCCAGTAAAGGGAAGCGTGCCTTTCCAGTCCAAGACGCGGTTCGCCTTGTCACCCACTGGGTTTTTATCTGGCCCCAATACAGTCATCAAAACGCCTTGACCGTTTAGGGTGGCTGTAAGCTGTTGATTCTGTTCTCCGGTAATAATGTAATTAACCGTTGCGTTTTCTTTAAGATTACCCTGTTTAGAAATAGTTGTTCCCAATCGTAAGTCTAGGCGCTGACTGTAAGTTTCAGGGGAGGCGCTAGGTGTTAGTGTCGGTAAAGGCGTTGGTGTTGGTGTCGGTAAAGGCGTTGGTGTTTCTGAGGGGAGGGGTGTGGGAGTTGGTGTCGCAACAAAAATTGGTGTTGGAGATATTTGAGCTTCCTGGCTGGTAATAAACGCTCTAACTGCCGCCCAGGAGCCAAACCCAGCTACTACAGCGACGCACGTACCCAGAGCGACGATAAACGCAGGGTTTTCCCCGATAGAGCGGTTAGTCGGTTGAGGAATTACTGGATCTGGTCTATTGGTATCAGCGAGATTTGGCTTGAGTGGCGTCTGTTTGCCTACCACAGCAATAGTTTGGACCTGTGATGAGGGCGAGGAATTGGAGAGCGGGGAAGGGGGGTTAGGAATCGGATAGGGAGAATTCATTGCCCCCAGCGCCTTTTGCCCGCTCTCTTGCTCCCTATTGAGAGCTTGCAGTATTTCTCCAGCTGATTGGAAGCGATCGCTAGGTTTATAACTCAACATCCGATTTAAAACACCAGCAAACCCATCGCTAACATTAACCCAACCCTGCCATTGCCAACTAAGCTGGATGTCGTCAAATAATTCTTGAGGCTCTTTGCCAGTAAGCAGCACTATAACTGTCACCGCTAAAGCATAGAGGTCGCTGCTAGGATAGGCTCGTCCGCTTTGGAGTTGTTCGCTGGGGGCATACCCCAGTTTGCCCGCTGTTGTCACTGGTTTCATTGGATCTGGCAATTGAATGCGGCTAGCCAGTTCCTTGACAACACCAAAATCGATTAAAACGGGGAGGCGATCGCGATCGCGCAAAATGATGTTGTCTGGTGCAATATCTCGGTGAACTATCCCCTTGCTGTGGACATACGCTAACACAGGCAACAACTGCCGCAAAAATTCCAACACTTCTGCTTGCGAAAAAACATTTCCCTGACTTTGACGCTCATCGAGCAGAGTACGATATGTCTTGCCTTGCACGTACTCTTGCACCAAGAACAGGCGCAGATATTGCTCAAAGGTAGCTCGGAACTGAGGAATCTGCGGATGCTGAATTTGGTAAAGAATTGCCGCCTCTCGTTGGAACAGTTCCCTCGCCTTATCCAGCGCCAAACCCTGTGTAGTCTGCAAAATCAATTCCTTTAAAGCACAATATTCCTTAAAACGCCCCTGGTCTTCTGCCAAATACATCCGCCCAAACCCTCCCTGTCCGAGGACGCTCAGCAAGCGGTAGCGGTTTTGCAATATGGTTCCGATTGGCAGGAGGGGTTGCATAAACAAAGGCGTTTGATCTAATCAAGGTGAGTAGAGTCTAGGAGACACTATTAGCTAGTTTTTCCTATATCTACAGTTCCAAGTCTGCTACTTTCGGTCTTTTTGTTCCTCCCCAACCTCTTAGGTAAATTAACTTACGCCGTATTTTTTCATTAATAAGGTTTGTAGACTTCTAATTTAAAGGTGAGTTGCCAATTGTTAAAAAACCTATATTTTTCTAACCTTCAAGCTGTTCTAGGTATGACTTATCCGCCAAATGGCTTAAGGTCGGGATTAAAAAATGGATCGGCCATCCGCCAAATGGCTGAAGCTAGGTAAAAACAAGTTGAATATTCTATCTTAAAAATTAAATTTCTTGTATTAACTTAAAAGCTTATCCTAGCCTTCATACAAACTTTATAAATCAAGTATATGTGGCGTATATGAGCAGGAATGATAAGATTGCAATCGAGTAGCTCTAGAGGGTCTGGTGTGATCCATTCTGCAACTTTAACGCTTCAGCATACGCTGTCTCCGATTGCCGACAATAACCGTCTGCGGCTGTTTTCGGGTTCTGCCAACGTGCCGCTATCTCAGGAAGTAGCTCGATATCTTGGTATGGACTTGGGGCCAATGGTCCGCAAACGGTTTGCCGATGGTGAGCTGTACATTCAAATCCAGGAATCCATTCGGGGTTGTGATGTATATCTAATTCAGCCAACGTGCCATCCAGTGAACGATAACTTGATGGAGTTGCTGATTATGATTGATGCCTGTCGTCGTGCTTCGGCACGCCAGATTACGGCAGTGATACCTTATTATGGCTATGCCAGGGCAGACCGCAAGACAGCTGGGCGGGAGTCAATTACTGCCAAGTTGGTTGCGAACCTGATCGTGAAGGCTGGAGCCAGTCGCATTTTAGCAATGGATTTACACTCAGCCCAAATCCAGGGCTATTTTGATATTCCATTCGATCATGTTTACGGCTCACCTGTGATCTTGGATTATCTGGCTAGCAAGCAACTATCCGACATTGTTGTAGTTTCACCAGATGTGGGAGGTGTGGCTAGAGCTAGAGCATTTGCCAAAAAACTGGATGATGCACCCCTAGCAATTATTGATAAACGTCGCCAAGCCCATAATGTCGCGGAAGTGATGAATGTGATTGGCGATGTCAAAGGCAAAACGGCGGTGCTGGTAGACGACATGATCGATACCGCAGGCACCATATCAGAAGCAGCCAAAATATTACGCAAAGAGGGAGCGCGTCAGGTTTACGCCTGTGCTACTCATGCGGTTTTCTCGCCACCAGCAATTGAACGCTTGTCCAGCGGCGTGTTAGAGGAGGTGATTGTAACCAATACAATCCCAGTAGCGGAACAAGATCGCTTTAAACAACTGACGATGCTTTCTGTTGCAAATGTGCTGGGGGAAACGATTTGGCGGGTTCACGAAGATAGTTCTGTAAGTAGTATGTTCCGTTAAAGGGGACAGTTTGAGTTATGAGTTTTGAGTTAAAAATTTATACTCATAAGTCTAGGAACGGAGAAAATCTGGCTCTCTATAAAACTCATAACTCCTGCACCCGCGAACCTCTGCCCGCTTTTTTGTGAGTTGCGAAGCGCCTGCCGCTTCGCAATTTTACAGTTTTATCCTTAAAACGACGAGCTTCTGGCAAAATGGTTGTAATTGCCCGCACGGCCTAGTTACTAGCGGCGCCTTATTGCCAGAATAACCCCATGACCCAAGTTACATCGGCAGAAATTGCACAGTTTCGCTCTCAATTAGCAGATTATCCCGATGCCTTAATATCTTTAGATGTGATTGAGGACTGCGAAGGAGATTTAGAAGATGCGGCGATGGTGCTGGCAATTAGAGTAGGACAGCAACCAGATATAGCCAATTCAGTATGGTTGGATAGTCTAGCCAAAAAATGCCGTGCTGTTATCTGCCAGGAAGAATTTAGAAACGATTTGGTAAATGGAAACTTTTCAGGGATGATGGGACACTTGGCAGCAACAAAACTTTGCCCTGCGCTGTTGGTAACACCCGTTCTAATGTATGTGTTTCAGCAGGGCGTAAATAAGTTTTGCGAACCTATGGACCGTGTATCTTAGCCTCTACAACTCTTCTCGGTTCCTCTGCTGCCATAGCTTAAGGCTCCACCACATTCCCACAGCAGCAAAAGTGCTGAGGATTGGAGATAGCAGTAAGAAAGGTAGATGTGGGGAAGGGTTAGAAAAAGGCGATCGCCATGTTGCTATTATTTGGCTAAAGCTAGAGGCTACAATTAGACCTGCGGCAAGACCAGCACCAACAGCTTCAATGGTATGAACCAGGTTGCGTTCCAGTTCTTTTTGGTAGCTGTGCAACTGGTGGGTAAGTTCTTGTTGCTCATCAATGTTCTTACTTGGCACCCCTTCTAATAATGGGCGATCGCTCTGTTGTGTGTCAGAAAATTCGCTTGCTTTTTCATCCTGTTGACGCTGGCGATCGCGATGCAGATCGCACTCAGCGCGTTCAATTTCTACAATGCCTCGGATAGAGGCGATCATCTGCTCAAATAAGTTGCGGCCAGGAACAAGGTAAGATAAATCTACTTGAATTTGGGTCTGAAACTGATTGCAGGTGCGGTCGTGGAAATTTTGCAAGAAGCGCACGTCATCCCCTGCCTGACTTAGCTCCTGAATTTCCCCAAGTCTTGCTTCATAGTTCTTGGCGTTATTCGCGATCGCAGTACCGTCATCTTCCAAGTCCCGCAAATCGCAAGCATATTGAAATGCCCTCGCAGGCATTTGACTCAGCAATTCTTTGCCAACTCCATATAACTGTGACGTTTCCCCCAGTAACGTCTGGAAGTTATGCACCTGCTGCTCTAGTTCATAGTAACGCTGACGAGCTTCGCGATTCCTTTGGCGAGATTCGTGATAAGCGTAAAGAATTTTATGGCGGCAGCATAACAAATTCAACAACGGGAAGTAAGCTTTCTGAGCCATCACCAATGTTTTAGGCTGACCGTGATTTAGCCACACTAGGATGTGACACTGCTCATTTGGACTCTGAACTTCACTTTTAGAGAGAACATCATACTCAAAAATAGGGCTAGCAAAGAGCCTGCCTTGGGCAATACATTCTATCCCAGCCCCGGTTGAATCTGGTAACAGCGCTTCCACGCAGGCATCTGCCACATTGCGATCGCCTGATGCATCGTCCCCCAGTTCCGCAAATAACAATAGCGTCTGACCCAAAGAAGCCCCAATGTGCTGTGGTAGCAGACACCCATGAGGATTGAAGCGGCTTAAATCGGCAATTGGGACGGTAGTAGTTTTGTATTGCAGCGTCAGTTCGGCTGCGTAAGTATCATGTAGCTTGAAAGGATAAATTAAACCACTAAGGTTGGAGCCATTTTCTAAAGGAACAGGCTCAAAAAGCAGACAACCAGTTGGCTGGATTAGCTCAATGCGATCGCCCCTTTGCCTTTTCTCACCATCGGGATTATATTCACCGTTCTGATAACAACTGAGTTTGTCTCGCAGAGATTGCAATTCTGGAAACGGGAGGTACTTTTCGCCGACAGCGGCCAATTTTTCCCACAGATACGCAGCATTTTCTACAACCTGCTGGGGGCCTTCAGCAAGACTGTGACGCCTATGAAAGGCATAGAGGGTAATTCTGGGGTTCTTAACCCGTCGTGCCAGAATGGTGTTATTCATGGACGGAGCTGTGAATGTTGCTCGGAATGGGGGTGTAACTATGCCAGCCCGCATAGATTAGCACTTCCCCGTATGTATTATCATCCTTTTGACTGTTGTGGGATGTTGTGCGTAACCAAAGCGTTAGCCGTTAGCACGCGATAACATAGCAGTATCGCTCCTATGTTATCGCGTGCTTATTTGCTAGGGTTAGGGTTGATCTAATTTCTTTTTACTAGATATGCTGGGCTTAGCGTCAGCGTCAGCGTAGCGAAGTGCGCTAGCACGTTAGCGAAGTGCGTTAGCGCGTTCGCTGCTCTTTACAGAGCATTGCCTGTTCCCGATCGAGAGCGGAAAAGCTTCTGGCAAAATTGTAATTAGTTATCTAAGTATTTCCCACCAGCGCCTTTGAATTGCCACATTATGCAAATAGTGGCTGAATACCATTCATCTGCTTGCGATATCAATACCAACAAGGAAAGCATCAATCATACTTGTTTGCCATTCAAAATTTTGCTTTCCTGTAATGTGAGGAAATTTTCACCACACATTATTCAGAGGCGATAGTCCTGCTATTGTTATTCATTTGCTACCCCAGCACATCCGCAACCGCAATCTCTACATCAGGAAACGCTTGGATAAATAATGTTTGACCGCGATAAAACTTCTGCCTTTCTTGATAACCTTCTGTTGAAGGTTGTCTGTATACTTCCAGACATTGCCCATTGATATCCACCAGCCAAACTTCAATAATGCCTTGTTCAGCGTAGAGGGGAATTTTTACATCTCTATCCGTCTCTACTGTTGTATCGGCAACTTCAATTATTAATAAAATATCATGTGCTTGCGGATGAGCAGACTCGTAGAAATCTGCACGGGGTTGCAGCAACGCCACATCTGGCTGAGGTTGAGAAGCATCATCCAATTCAATGGGATTTTGAGTATCGACTAAAGCGCGTCTGCCTAATTTTTCAGATAGTAATGTATCTAAGCGCCTCACATGGGCTGCGTGTCTTCTGCCAATTGGGGACATTTGAACAATTTCTCCTCGGATTAATTCCACCCTGTCATCTTCTGTGAGAATACCTGCCTCTACCATGCGATTGTATTCTTTTACAGTAAATAACCGTCTGAGCAGTCCAGTTGTCATCATCAACTCCTATTGTTATCTGAGTTTCTATTTTAGTTATCCTTAATTTTCATCCCGTTGTGCTATTAGGCTGGAAGTTACTTAGCTAATCCCAAAAAAACATGAATTGCAGCCTCAGTGCTGCTTGCTACCAAAAAGCCTGTCTTCCACAAGGGGGATGTTAAGCAATAACCTTTGTTCGACCATCTAAGTGACTCACAGGAGAATACGGCGATGCAATTGGCAGGTAAAGTTGCACTGATCACTGGTGCGGGTTCGGGTATTGGGAAGGCTGCTGCTATACTGCTGGCTAAAGAAGGGGCGAAAGTAGCAGCATTAGGTCGGAGCGAGGACGAAATCAAAGAAACCATTGCTACGATACAAGACAGTGGTGGAGAAGCCATAGCCGCGATCGCTGATATCTCCCAAACCGAACCAATGCAACAAGCCGTAAACCAAATAATTGATAAATGGGGACGGCTTGATATAGTTTTCGCTAACGCCGGAATTAATGGTGTTTGGGCATCCCTGGAAGATCTAGATCCTGACGAGTGGGACAAAACCATGAACGTCAATCTTAAAGGTACGTTCCTCACCGTCAAATATGCGGTACCCCATCTTAAAAAACAAGGTGGTTCCGTAATTATCACTTCTTCCGTCAACGGCACACGGATGTTCAGCAACACTGGCGCAACAGCCTATGCTTGCAGCAAAGCCGCTCAGGTAGCGTTTACCAAAATGGTGGCGCTGGAACTTGCCGAACACCGCATCCGCGTCAACGTAATTTGTCCGGGGGCAATTGACACAAATATTGACCAAAACACCGAACACCGGGATTTAGATAAGGTTCGCGAACCTGTCGAGTATCCTGAAGGAGAAATTCCTTTAACAGATGGCAAATCTGGAACATCAGAGCAAGTGGCGCAGTTGGTGTTATTTTTAGCATCAGAAAACTCCAGCCACATCAGCGGGACGGAGATTTGGATTGATGGTGCCCAATCGTTGCTGGTGGGTTAATCGATTTTGGATTGAGGGGGGCGATGCTCTGTAAAGAGCCGCTAACGCGCTAACGCACTTCGCTAACGTGCTAGCCCACTTCGCTACGCTGACGCTGACGCTAAACCGGGGCAAATTTCCATAAAGCATCGGCATCTAGGCAAATTAGCATTGCCAACTACTAGACATCAGCATTAGCTATGCTATACTAGGGAATCCATGCGGATGTGGCGGAATTGGCAGACGCGCTAGATTTAGGTTCTAGTTTCGCAAGAAGTGAAGGTTCAAGTCCTTTCATCCGCATAAGACAAAGCTAAATGCCTTGATATATATCTAACTCGAAGCATAAGGTTTTCATCACGGAAAACTTATGCTTCTAATTTTTTATAACCCTGTAGATTGCCAAGAAATTACTTCCTAGTGACTTACACCACGCTTTCCAGCGCCCGTTTGAACTCAAGAGCCGTTTTAAAGTAAATTTCTGGCTTATCCACCAGTGCCAAATCAATAACTTCCGCCAATCGTTGCGGAATTGAGGCATCGCGTTGACGAATGGGTACGGCATCGGTTTGCAATACCACCAGCAACGGGTCTTTGTCCATGAAGTCGCGCGGCCAAGTACCCGTTAACATGGTGTAGAGTGTCGCGGCTGTAGCCCAAACATCTACCTCTGGCTTGGCGTATTTGAAATCAATCACCTGCTGTCGCGGCATAAAGGGCAACGTGCCTGCTACTTCGCTGCCACTCATTGTGTGACCGCTTAAACCCGCTTGGTCAAAGGCTTTGGCTAACCCGTAGTCGCCGACTTTGGCAATGTAGGAGTTACCAACTTTGGTGAGGAAGATGTTGTTTGGTTTGATGTCGCGGTGTACCAAACCCCTCCCTTTGCCAATCGTGCCGTCAGCGCGTCTAACAGAGGGAATTTCGGCGTTGTGGGCGTATTCCAAACCATCTAAGGTTTGCAGGATAATTGGAAGGGCTTCTTTAATCGACAAGCGCCCGCCCCGTTGTTCCATTAAATCCCCTATGCTGCCGCCGTTGCAATACTCTAGGGTAAAGAAGAACGTGCCATCCGAGTAACCATAATCCAGCAGTTTGACGACATGGGGATGGTTCAAGGCTTTGGTGTTGTCCATCTCCCGCAGGAATTTATCAATAGCGCGTTGATTGGCGGCGATTTTGGGTAGCATTACTTTCAGCGCTACCGACTGGCCATTTTGCTGATTGAGGGCGAGGTAAACTTCACCAAAGCCTCCCTCACCTACCTTTCTCACGAGTTTGTAACCCTGAATTGCCGTTAGCTTTTGGTCACCGCCTGCGGCTTTTTGAAGTAGACCTTTGATAATTTCCCAAAAGTTGGGCTTTTCCGGTGCAATGTTAGGCTTGTGCAGCTTGGCTTTGAAAACGTCTATAGTCTGCGATTCTTCCGGTTCAACGTGGATGCTGACTCGGAAGATGGTGTTACCTAACTCGATGACATCGCCTTCGTGTAAGTCGTACTCTGGGAATTTCGACTCTGCGCCTTGTGAGGGAGTTTGGTGGGGTTGGCGCTGTCCGATTTTCTTGCTGTTGACGTAGGTGCCGTTTTTACTGCCGAAATCGCGCACGCGGATATCTGGGGGGTTGATGTCGAGGAGGCAGTGATAGCGGGAGATGGTACGATGGGCTTCGTCATCCGGTAGTTGGGGATTGCATTCATTGGCGCGACCGATGAGGCAGGTGGTGCGGGAGTCGAAGGTAAATTCTTGACCGTTGAGATTACCTTGGGTGATGGTGAGGGTGACTTGGGTTGGCATCGGTGGATGGTTTAAATTTTGGGTATTGCCTTTGGCATTGCCAATAGGTTTAAGCTGCCTGTCTGAGTATTGAAGAGCCAACTCTTCCCTGTCATCAACATAATGGTAAGGATCGTGCCTCGACAACCCCGCGAACTCAAACCCGAATACTGCTATCACATCACTACTCGCTGCAATAGTCGTGAATTTCGCCTCACACGCTTAGAATGCCGCCAGATGTTAATCTACGCTATCAAGAAAGCCAGGGATAAGTATGGGTTCAAGCTATATGCTTTGTGTATTATGAGCAACCATGTTCATTAGACCTCTTGCAAAAATCCATGAATCACCCCTCCCCAGCCCTCCCCGCGAGTTCGGGGAGGGGCAAGACTTCAAGTTTTTCCCCCCTTAGTAAGGGGGGATTAAGGGGGGTAATTTCGACTTTTGCAAGAGGCCTATTATTTGCTTGAACCTCAACAACCAGAGGATTTACCCAAAATTATGCACTGGCTGAACTGGTATACTGCCATGTGCTTTAACCGGATGTTGAATCGCACGGGGCATTTTTGGGAAAAGCGATACCACAGCACGGGTTTTGCTAATACAGATAGGCGTAGAGCATTAAATACCTTGCGATACATTCATGCTAATCCCAAGGCGGCTGGGATGCAGTACGGCTTTTTTTATGATTTCAGCAACTACGGGATACACGACAGACTGAGTGATGATGGTTTAACTCAGTGGCATCCTGCCTTTTTGAAACTTGGTAAGGATTTGGATGAATGCGCGGCTAAGTATCGCAAGTTTTGTAAAAAGTATCGACCCCAGACTAAGCCAGAGGTAAAAAACCATTGGGGTAGTCGCCTGTTGGCAGGAATGAGGCTGAAGGGGAAACCCAGCAAAAAGTCACCGGGTCAAATTTGTCTTCCTTGGGCAGAGTGGGAGCCATTAGATCCGGAGGTCTTCAGGGTGGCAGAAAAGTTCGTCTTAGCTAATTGTTACAACCCAGCAGGAGCGGCGACCATGCTCTCTGACTCGTCGCAGTACCAGGTATCGGAAAGCTAGACAGCTCAAGGCTTCGTGGAAACGATGACCTTAGCAATTTTTCACAAATTGCTCAAGCCTTTATATGTTACACTTTACAAGTCTCTACGCGAGAGAAGAAAGTCAAGTGACTTATTAGCCCTAACAAAAAATTTCATCAAGGAAAACCTCCGCTGCTTCCGCAAGTATTCCCATCCCACAACTTCCCAAAAACTTGGAAGATGTCCAAAAGGGGCATCATATAGGGTTAACCGATAGTATTGGCAGCTTATCCAGTTGCCTTCCACTCTCCAGCCGACGCGATCGCCAAACTTTTCATAGGCGCAATCCGCGTTATGGTTCCCCCCAACGCTTTCCCAGATGCGCTTCTGCACAGAAAAGCCGAAGCGCCCATTGCTGTATTTTACCCAGAGTTGGTCGATAGTGCGTAGGTCTTTGCAAGGAAAACTGTTGATGGAATCCACATCGAGCCAGCCTTCGCTTTCCCTTCTAGCTGCCTTGAGCATCACCCGGTAAGTTTCCTCATCAGCCTCTTTCCACTTTCCCGCCTTGAGTAAATCCCGCAGATTGCGGTAATCTATCCCCCTCTCGGAACTCAAATCGTCAGCTTCAGCTTCGGTAAACAGCGCCAACCACTCTTGCACCGACTGCGGACGGTCTTTTGGTTCCAGTGCCATGCCCTTAATAATGGCATCATTCACCCTGTCACTAATTTTGGGATTGTGTTGCTTAGGCGGTACTAAAGGAATGCTGAACTCTTTCCTTATGTCCGCAGCAGGCGGCAATTGGTAAGTTAGCAAATTGTAAAGTGTCGCCGCTAACGCATAAACATCAGTATAAGCACCCCGTTCAGCACGTCTTTGGTACTGCTCAATCGGTGCAAATCTCTCTGTTATGTAGTTGGTATGACTTTGCTCCTTGCCAGAGATAAACTCACGAGCCAGACCAAAATCAATTAAAACGGCATCCAAACTCCCTCGACGCAGCATAATATTAAGTGGCTTGACATCGCGGTGTAAAAATCCCTGGTTGTGGATAAAGGTTAGCGCATCCCCAACTTGCCGGATAATCCTTAACGCTTCTTGCTCCGACAAAACACCTCGCTCGTCTAAATAAGAAGCTAAATCCTGCCCCTCGATATATTCCATCACCATGCACCACAGCCCATCCTGTTGAAACAATTGGGGCAATACTTTAACAATATGGACATGGCGGCAACTGGCTAAACACATCGCCTCGTTAACAAAATTTTCTTGAATTGCCGCAAAATCCGGTTTACTTTGCTGTAAGGCGTTGAGGGTTTTAATAGCAACGAATTGACCGGATGGCTGCTCTCTAGCTCTATAGGTAACGCCGAAGCCACCAAAGCCTAAGAGTTCTTCAACGATGTATTTGCCGCCTTTAAGCTGTTGCCGTGGTGCCCAGTGGCTCATATTGAGTTAGGGAGTAGGATTAGGATTTTCTCTCGTGCTTTACGCAACTTGTCAAAGAAGCAAGGTATTTTCCCTATTAATCTAAGTTAATCTAAGTTAAATTGGCAACTTCTGGTGTGAAGCGTTTGAGTTTCGTCACAAAGACTCACCAAGCACCGCCTTAAGTTTCGATTTCAACTAACTAATTGCTGCTTCGCTTCCCACACCACAATTTGCTGATGTAGCTGCTGTTGGCGCGATTCCCTATGGGATAGCTACGCTTCACGCACTTTGGAGGATGAGGAGATGCAATCGCCCAAACTGAACTCAACACTCCTGTTACTTATTAGATGGGCGCTGTTTTAGTATCTACTTTTAATATTCTCTAACAGCTTTTTCTAGAAGGAATGCTACCAAGCATATTCTACAGGTTTGCTCCCTACTAAGTAGGTAGACATAATTAAACTAAACATCTCATGTAGGTTGACTTGAGGAACGAAACCCAACATTGATATGGTTTTGATGGGGTCTGCTGGCGCTCTAACCATCCTACAAATAATTAGATCCATCTACTTAGCAGATAGTTGAATTGCAAGTTTTTGGAAATATTGCCCAAAAAATAAAGCTCCTTTTTTAAATAAAAGGAGCTTTATTTTTCAACTTATATAGCAGTCCTATTTGATTTGTGAAATATTTTTTTAACGAACCGCGTCAGCGGAGCGAAGCGCGTCAGCGCGTTAGACGCATTAGCGAAGCGAAGGCGTTAGCCGTTAGAGCGCGAAGGAAAGAGCGGAAGAGAGATTTCACAACTGATTTAGGATTGCTATATTCTTGAAACCGACAACTTAGGTTACTAAAAACTAAGTTCTAGAGCGTTGTTTTGCTGCAAGCTTTCTCAACTGTTGCACTCGCTGTTGCAGCAGTTGCAAATTAGCTGGGGTAATCTTCCCATAACGCCAACCAACATAAGCGTGAGAAACTTCCTCAATCGCCTCGGAAATTGGCTGTGGATGATGCTGATGCGATGCTTTTGCATACTCCAAAGGCGTCTGCGCTGGATGCTTGCGAAAACCCTGGGACGCTAAATCATCAAGCATTTGCTGATATAAACTCTCCATCGGCGGTAACTTAGCAAGCCACGCACGGCGTCGCCACGCCTTCCACTGCGTCCAACCCAACCAGCCCAAAAAGCCGAGGACAATACCAAGAACGCAAGCAGTAAAAAATCCTACCCAGCCGTTAGACAACATCCCCCACAAGAGGGATATCGCCATACCAAGGAAGGATGCGATCGCCTCAAATAATCCATTCAACCATCCTGTCAGCGGCGAGGGCAACCATCCTGCAACCCACTTCCAAAACTGCTGCAATACGCTAAACGCCTGGTTCTCCTCAATAGATGGTGGAATCAAATCGTGTCCCGGAATTGGATCGAAGGAAAACCAACCATACCTGGGAAAATACACCTCCGTCATCGCATAAGCATCGGTGTTGCTAACAATATATAAACCCGTAAACGGATTAAATTGCCCTGGAGCAAAACCCCCCACTAGCCGCGAGGGAATGCCAATCGAACGCAACATAATAGTTAAAACGGTCGAAAAGTGGTCTGGATAGCCACCTTGGTTTTTGAAGAGAAACGCCTCCACTAAATCTTCGTTTTCACCCAAAAGGGGCAACCCCATCCCGCCTTTTGGGACTTTATAATTTTGCTTGAGATACTGAGCTAAGTACAGCGATTGCTCGTATGGCGAAGTTATAGGTTTTTGCTTCCTATCTATTTGTTGCTGATTGTACTTTGCTAAAATTTCTTGAGTGCGGGCACGCACTTTGGCAGCGATCGCATCCGGAACTTGTAGGTAGTATTTCTGAATGTTTTTAGGATAGCGAGTAGACGCTTGCCCTAATACATCGCGATCGCGGTAAGGCACATCTGAAATAACAGTATATGTCAGTCCTTCGGGCAATATTTGGGGCGATCGCAAACCGCCTTCTGTATCTACCGCCACTTTCAGCGTAGGAAAATACAGTTCTCTAGGTAGTGCCAATGCTGGAATTAAGTTCGGCAACTCAGACACTACGCTATAAGTCTGAATCACCGACTTGGTTCTATTCCCGCCTCCACCAAGATAGAGAAAAAACCTATAAGACCAACTCGGCCTTTCCAGAGTTCGGGTTTGGGTATCGCGGGAAATTTCCCACCCCTGACCCGTATAGTTGTCAAACGCCAGCACCCGCCAAAATCCCTCGGACTGCGATCGCACCCGCATCACCACCTTGGGCTTTAGCTCTCCGGTCTGGTTCTGGTTCATCTTGCTGCTAAAGCCATAGTAGGAGGTTTCCTCCGTCTTGCCATCTTCCCCCTGGCCTTGACCTGCCCCCGTACCTGAACCTTGCCCGTTCCTGCGCCCAGGTCTGACAATTCCCAGGTTATTACCAGGAAAATCTTGGTCTTTCAGACTATTGGGGGCGCTGACTGGCAACATTGTTTGCAGCTGATAGCCTGGAAAACGCGGCACCAGAGCAAAAATTGCTAGCCCTAATGCCACAATCGCCAAAAACATTACACCCAGACGTTTTGGCGCTAGCCCATAAGCTGCAAGCCGCGCCTGCCAAGTCTGAGGAACCCCCCGTAGATGGGTTTTAGGTTTTGTTCCTATGCCCAGCCGCGAACGGTAGTCGAGAACCAAAACCGGGAGGCCGATCGCTAAAAATAGCAGCAACAGGGGTGCAAAAGCTAAAGTTTGGCTGAGAGTAGCGGCGACACCCAACAAAATCAGCCCGATCACCATCGAATACCCTAAATCCTTGCGGCGGGGTAAGTCGAAGCTATGGAGGACTTGCAGCTGAATTAACAACTCAGCCAGAACCAATCGCATGTCATTGAGGCTGCCCAAACCTCTGACAAAGAAAAAAACCATTGCACCTATCATGCCAATGGCTAGCAAAAACTTCATAGGCACGTTGCGATCGCGCCGATGAAACCAGCTCCAAGTAGCCCCAGCAATACTAAAGGGGACTGCCCAAAGGGATAGCGGTATCTCCCCTTCCCCTACGCCTGCTGCTATATCTGTAGCTACAATACCCACCACTACAAGCGCCTGCACCAGCGCTCGTAGCAGTATTGAGTTTTCTGGCTCTGGCCGAGGTATAGATTCTAGCCGTTGCCACAGTTGATTTAAACCCGGTAGACGCTGTAGTTGCCGAGTCCCCGAAGAGTTAGACATTTCTTAGTTGGTCGTTGGTAATTGGTCAACGGGTCATTGGGGATTGGCCATCGGGACAGTAAAAGCAATAAAGTAATTACTTCTGACTTTAGTGCCCCATTCCTAATTCCCCATTACCTATTACCTACTATCCACCAACTATTAGCCACTATGCAGTAAGAGCTATTGCAAAAATTAGCGGTTGCTGCTCCAGCTCTTGGAACCGGATTTCCAGCGAATAGCTTTGGTTGGGTGGCAAATCGAAAGATTCTACACTCAAGTAACCTGGATATATGCGCTGTGCAGTTGCTTCTGCCTGACCAGTCCGCAGAGTTATGCTGCCACCGCGCGGCAATCTGCACTGCACCCTGAGTTTAGGAACTTTGTTCTCTAATTCATATTCTGCTTGTAAAGTGACAAGTCCAACCGCTGTCTGCCATTCTCGCTGTACAGACGGCTGGCTCCGCGACACCATCAAGGTCAGCCCCTTGAGCATTTCTCTAGCTGCTAATAATGACAAAGCCATCTGTTGCTTGTCTGATGCTGCTTCGTAACTGTCTGTAAACAGTTGCTGCTCTTGAGGGCTACGGGTGGGATACAGCAGTACCATTCCAGCTAATTCGTTGAGGAACTGGGGCTGCTGTGGAAACAAAGATAGTACCGCTCGCACCATTTTCGCCCCCAGTTGCTGCGGAGATTGCACCGCTTGCTGGCAAGCTTCTAAGAGCTGTACTAAAACATCTTTCGGGAGAAAGACTGGCAAACTAAAGTTTGGCAGCAGGGACATCGACAAACCAAGGTCGGAACCCCAGATATCTGTGCTTTCTACAGAATTGTCAGATTCATAGTTCCCGATTTCCGTCTCCCAAGGAAACCGGGGTGGGTGAAGTTCAATCTCATCTTGCAACCGGCGCTTGAGGAGCGCCTGGAAACGATTTTGCACGGTCGGTATGTCTCCCAAAGAGAGTGGTTGAGGGCAGGTCGCCGCTTCACCTGTACGGTCGGGGGCAAAGTCCAAGTCTTCAAAATCCAATACGTCTAACTCATCCATTTCCAGATCCGCGGCTGTAAACTCGCCTTCGCTATAGTGTGCTGGTGGTTGACCAGAATCGTGTTGCAACCAGGCCAATAAGCTGCGGTAGATGGCGTCTGAATTGTTATCTACGTCACTATTCATCTTTGGATGCACCTTGTCCGGATACTGAACGATTGCGAATATCCCAGGCAAGTTCTAGCAGCTTAAACCATCGCTTTTCAACTTGAGTTACAGTGCAACCCAGGGTAGTAGCGATCGCTGCATTCGCTAGTCCTTGTTGTTTTAATCGTATTAATTCCGCCTGCTGGGAGCCAATTTTTTTAATAAACTCCTGCCAATCTTGGGGGGTAAGACCCAAATTCTTTTCCAAATCAGCTTCCAACCACTGATGCACGAGTTCCCATTTATGAGAAAGGGCAAACCGGATCAAATGGTATTTGAATCGCTGCTGTAAGTAGTCGCGATCGCGCGGACTCAGCCGCAAAATTGTCTCAATTTCACTAGCTGATAAATCTTTTAGCCGCAAAACAAAATAGTCTGCACAATCTTTTTGTTGGCGATCCTCCAGATATTGAATTAATTCCTTAACCACTGTCTGGCGAAGACTTGATTCGGCAGGTTCAGGCTCAAGGGCTACCATCGCAGATCTTACCTGCTGCACGGCGGCATCATTCCAAGCCGAGTCTGACTCAGACATCGCCCCCTCTGCTGCCTGCTCCATATCAACTGAAAGTTCCGGGGGTTGTTGCTGCGAAAAAGTTTGCGCCCGCAGAACAATCAATTGCTGGCTGCGGCGGCTTGGCAAGGGAATGCGTCGCTTGCCGTATCGTTCGGTAAACGCCATATACTCCGCCAGATCCAACAGGGTCTGCGGACGATATGACGCGCCTACTTGGCTTTCGCGCCGAAATGCGTTCAAAGCTTCTGCATAAAATCCCTGTAAAAAATCTTCAATCAACGTCAGCCGCGCCTGATAGTTCAGCGGAGTAGAAGGCGGCGTAATGTAGCGGTAAACAATAGCACTAAGAGTACTGTGTAATTCTACTCCTCCGCGCCGTCGCCCCAGTTGGTAATAACGCAGACATTGGTTGAGGCGATGACGAGCTAGCGTTGTCGCCCAGCTTTCCACCTCTCCAGAATCCTGGATGCGCTTACTCTCTTTGCAGATCCGCAGCACTTCGTTGGCTATGCGGGCGGCCACATCCCGACAGTTCTGCTCATCACCTTTGGTTGACCTGCGAAGTTCGCTAAATAGGAACTCAAAAATGTCGTCCCCCCCTGGGCAGATTTCCCTCATATACCTTGACCGCTAAAAACACGCTAATAGACTCAACGAAACCGTTTTAGCTAGAATGCCCCCTATTGCTTTCGCCTTTTTGTCACTTTTTTAGGTTAAAGCATCGATTTAGTTTTGAGAGTAAACAGAAAGTATAAGTGATGTTAAGAACTTTACTTCTTTCCCAGCTTTAACCGAAATTCTCATAAGAAAACCTTGGCTTCGATGCTACCCGTTCTATTTGCGATCGCATATACCCGGACAAAAATAGCACGCAACGGCTACAACTTTCTTAGGGTCTCCCCGAGCTATAACGCTTATTATTTGGGCTGAACGCACGCCTTGCTAGGGAGTGGTACTCTCTCTATCGTGGTGGTCTGTGTCCTGCTGTGTAAATCCCTATCAGCGATTGAAATAGACTAAGAGGGTGACACTGCACCTAGCTAATAACATACACAGATGGATTTAGATCGACAGATTCAAGTCCTAGTTGACGATGCCCCGCAAGATGGTATTACTCCCGCAATAGTTGCAGGCGTAGCACCCGTTCTCAAGCAACTAGCAGACTCGCTGCGACATTTAGAATACTATATTCTTGAAAACCCCGAGCAGGGTTGGATTTTAACCACCCTCAGCAATCGCGCTCAACCCGATTTACAAAAAAAGGTTCTTTACGCCTTTCCCACTTTTAAAGACGCTGTTGATTTCCAGCAAGTGCCAGATCCTCAAGTTATCCCCAAGGCAATGCTGGTAACTCACATTTTGTTCCAAATGTTTGCAATGGACATCGTGGATAGCACGATTTTTTTGGAAACTCCGGGGAATAATACAGCAGGCGAGGAGGTTAGCCGCGCCCGTTTGCTCTCTTTAGTCCAGACCCATCTGCGCCGTCTCAAGTCAAAACCCAAAGCTAAACCCAGGCAACTACCCAGTGATATAGCTTAATGAGTTGGGGATTTTAGATTAGTTGCAGGCTAAAATCTAAAATCCCTAATAAAGACGCTTGAGTACATAGTCAGCCATATCAATTAGGGCTTGACGGGAGTCGGACGGTTGTAAAGAAGCGAGGTGTTCGACAGCTAGGTGAGCATGGTGTGTTGCTAGTTCGCGCGATCGCGGTATACCCTGACTTTGGTTGATGATAGCGATCGCCTCCTCTAAATCCCCATCCTCGCTGAACTCTCCCTCTATCAGTGCTTCTAGTAATGGATTTTCTTCCAAGGCAAATAGCGTCGGTGCTGTAAGATTACCGCTTTTTAGATCTGAACCTGCGGGTTTGCCCAACTCTTCAGTAGAACCCGTGAAGTCTAAAATGTCATCGACGATTTGGAAGGCTAGACCAATATGACGACCATACCCATATAAATTATCGACCAGAGTCCTATCTACACCACTTAATACGCCAGCCGCCTTGCCACTGTTGGCGATTAATGATGCCGTTTTGTAGTAACTCTTCTCCAGGTAAGCCTCAATCGACAAGCTAGTATCAAATCGATTTAGCCCTTGTTGAATTTCTCCTTCCGCAAAATCCTTGATCACTTCTGAGAGTAACTTGACAACCTCTAGGTTATCCAGGTTGGCTAAGTACCAAGAGGATTGAGCAAATAAGAAATCCCCCGCCAAGACAGCAACGGCGTTGCCAAAACGACTGTGAACGGTAGGGAGACCGCGACGCATGGAAGATTCATCCACCACATCGTCATGCACCAAACTGGCGGTGTGAATCATCTCGGTAATTTCCGCAAGACGACGGTGACGAGGGGTTATGTCACGATCCAACATTATCGCCCGCGATACCAGCAGGACAATGGCTGGTCTAACTCGTTTTCCTCCAGCCCCGAATAAATGTTCTGCCGCCGCATACAAAATAGGGTGACGCGCACCCACAAGTTTTTTTAAGTTCTCGGTGAGAACTTGCAGATCTGCTTCAACAGGGGCAAACAGGGAGGTGACTGAGGTCATGGATTAGCCAACGGCTGCGTTAGTTACGAAATTTTACATTCTTGTACCTTATTTTAAGCAAATTCGGCTTAAGTGGGAAGTTGTATTGGTTAAAAGATGCGCTGCAAGCCTGTTTCAGTAATTGTATCGACTTGTTAAGTATCTCAAAAATCAGCGTTAAGAGCGGGGGATATTGTGTTAATCTTAGTAGTAAGGAATTAAGAAAAATTCATAACACTCCTCGCCAGTAAAACCTAACTAATGTGGGGCATTCCGGCGTTGCTCAAGGCCATATAAAATTAGCCTGAGAGCTACGGCTGAAAACTACACATAGAGGAACAGCCGCAGTGGCATATGACACAGGAAGGAACGTAGCTAATTGGTTTTTAGACATATTAGCAACTTTACTTTAATTAATGCTGCGACTAAATTACTGGTAGTGCGTTTATTTTAAAGGCACAATCCTTAGTCGTGGAAGTGGCGATCGCTAACTGAGTTACAGATGGTGGGGAAACAAGAGGGATGGGCGTAAATACTGGGTTCGGCAGAGTGGATAGCTTATAACGAACTAAGCATCCGCTAGGTACCGCAGCCAGATAGTGATTTTATCAATCATCCTCATAGACAAACGGACAATAGCCGTTAACTTTCTAGGAAAAACAAGCCCGCCCCAAGCCTTAGCGTGGGAATTGCGGGTAATGAATATGAAATTTGGGGGAGCAAAAATTTCTCTCCTAGATTGCTATGTTTACCAGCATTAAGAGTTACACCCTAGCTCTGGCTGGTGAAAGATTTTGTATGAAAAATAACCTACTCTACTTGTATCTACACTATGAATTACAGTGAAATGCCTCTGATTATTCCCGTTTTGGCCACAGGTTATTTGCTAACAATTTATCTGCTGTTGATGCTGGCCAGCCGAACTGCTAAAGGAGCGCGATACGTTGCTACCCAGAGGGTATCAGCCGCTGGGGGGGTATCTGGGCAAGAGACAGCCCTACCCTACGGAAAGCAAGTAGAAGGACTACCAGTAGGGTTTCCGGCGGGTGGAAGTAATACGCGATCGCAGACGCGCAGCGTAGGCGAAGCGACTAGCGTGCGCTAACGCCAGTCATCAATTTATACATTTTAAATTAGACGCAGTACCTCATGGCTTGCGACCAAACTGCGTGCCTGGGTGCGACATTGCTGGGAGATAAACTTTTTCAACAACGGGAGTACACCCCAACCACTGTACTGAAACAGTAGCAAACTGTTGAGGACAACCGCTTACCGCAAATCGTGTCGGTAGAGCGGGACGGGTATTTCGCAGTCCTAGCAAGTCTAGTTCTTGGGCGGCGGCGGCAACAACATGTACTGCTGGGTCAACAACCTTAACCGATGGAGGAAGAATAGTCTTTAATACGGGTGCTAAATGAGGATAGTGGGTGCAGCCATAGACGAGCGTATCGATCTCTTGCTCTAGCAAAGGTGAGAGATACTCCTTAGCCACCTCAGCAGTATAGGGGTCGCTAATGCGATTTTGCTCAATTAAGGGCACAAACTCCGGACATCCCACTTGCCAGACATGACACGAACTATCAATTTCTAAAATAGCGCGACGGAAAGCATTGCTGGCGGCAGTAGCTGGGGTAGCGATGACGCCAATCCGTTTTCCTATGCCAACAGCGGCGCGTGCCCCCGGCAGGATAGTCCCCAGAATTGGTAAATTAAACTCAGAACGCACCTTCTCGATTGCCAGAGCAGAACTGGTGTTGCAGGCTACGATCGCCATTTTCACCCCCTGCTCTGTCATCCAGTTGAGAATTTCTAAGCAGAACTGCAAAATTTCTGCCTGAGAGCGAGTACCGTAGGGCAGCCGCGCCGTGTCTCCAAAGTAGAGAATCGATTCATTAGGCAACTGGCGGTAAACTTCTCTCAAAACAGTCAGCCCCCCCACACCGCTGTCAAATATCCCAATTTTCAATGAGGATTGAGAGGAAAAATTTTGAGTTGTAGGGGGGGTAATGCTCGTCAAACTATCTTTGCTGTCATTGTTTTGCTCTGGCTTCTCAGCCAATAGGGAATCTTCAGTTAAATCCACAGTTGCTCCTCACACTACCTAAATTCTGACTTTTGACTTCTTAGTGTTTACAAAATTCGCTTCCTGCTGGCTGGGAATGCTCTTAAGAGTTCCTTCAACGAGTACGCGGAGTTTACACTTTTGTAAGTCTAAAGATTTTGCTGAATGTACTGCATGATGCCCCTCGCGATCGCCCGAGCCATTTGGTTCTGGTAATCAGGGTCCGACAGTCTGCTAGCTTCATAGGAGTTGCTTACATACCCTGTTTCCACCAAAACAGCAGGCATGGAATTCTTCCTCAGCACAAAGAATCTTGCACTACGCACCCTTCGGTCTGGGATATCCATGCTCTGCAAAATGTTGCTGTGGATAGTGCGAGCCAGACCTTCCCCTTTCCCGTAATGGTAAGTCTCAAGACCGCGCACATCGGGACGCCCGCTGATGGAATTGGCATGGATGCTGACAAACAAATCTGCACCTGCCCGTTGTGCCATATCAACTCGCGGTGCCAGATCTACGAAGTAATCAGAGTTTCGCGTCATCTTCACTTGGAGACCTTGTTGCTCCAGCAGCGCCGCTAACTTTTGGGAAATTGACAGAACGATGTCTTTTTCCAGAACTCCCCCCCTACCTGGGGCACCAGAATCTTTCCCGCCGTGACCCGGATCTACGATCACAAGCACTCTGCCATTAGAGGGACGGCGTATAGGTGTAGGTGTAGGACGGCTTTGCTCTACCGGAGGCGGATTAGGCCTTTCAGGCGCCGGGACAACAATCGTGCTGCTAATTGGTTCGTTGCTAGGTCGCGTCGTCCGTAATAACTGGAGCGCTACCATCTGGTCATTAACTTGATTGAGTTCACCAATCTGCACGCCAGCAGCTGGTTGCACTAGAATCGCCACAGTATTCGAGTCTTGCTGCTGTAGACGCACCCGCAAAACGGCACTGTTAGCATCCAGTTGCGGGCCTTTTACTCTGTCAGCCAACTGTGCGGAAGGAATTGTAATTCGATACGCACCTGCGGCACTGTCCCAGCGGCTGGTGGGCGATACCGAACGGTCAGCCCGAATTAACAGCATAGTGCCACTACTGGCGATGTCAATTGACTGAATGGTAGCTAGCCGAGGCGATGTTGGGGAAGAGTTAGGGTCGCTAGGATTGGAGGAAGGGGTGCCTATAGTTTGCCCGAGCGTGCCATTTGGCAAAACAACTATGCCTCCCCCCAGCCTGCTGAAACTGGGCTGCCAATCGGGGCCGTCTTGGCTGACGTTAAGCGTCATCCGCACGAAGCCGGGAGATTCTTGGGAAAATTTTACGCGACTGACGCCGAAGCGATTAACTGGTATGTCAGAAGGGGATAGCGTGTTGGAGAGGGTGGCGTTCTCTATGTCTATGGCGATCGTGTTGCGATCGCCATTCCGCTTTACCTTCAGTTGGGGTTCTCCGCCACTCGTGCGGATGAAAAACCCATCCCGCGTTACTTGTAAAGCTTGCACTTGAACTGCCGAACCAGCGGAAGCGATAATAGATGGCCCTGGCTGGTTCGAGCGATCGCTTGGGCGGTTTTGCGGTAGCGGTTCTTCAGGCGTAACGCTAGGTACATAAGATACTCGTTCCGGCGCTGGTAATTGTACCGACCACTGGCTCGGATTGAGACCTCGGAAGCGAACTTGTTCTGGATTTAGGGTGTAGCCAGGATTTAATTCAAGTACTAGACGAGTGGTTCGGTCGTCAAACTGCCCGACCCGCAGCGATCGCATTGCACCGTTGAGCTGCTGAGTCACGGTCGGGCGTCCCAGCGTTGTCCCTGGCAGATCGATTATCAGCCTCGTGGGGTTAGCAAGCAGTTGTGCTGTTGGCTGAACCCCATCGTCTGTCCTAAATTCCAGGCGGTTCTGATTGTTATCGAAGCGCCAAAATACCAGTTTCCCAGCGAATGCAGGGGATGAAAACAGAAAAAGGCTCAAAAAACTGGGTAGTAGCCAGTAATATCTCACAATCGTTGCTCCAAATAAACGCAGTATGGTTTATCGTTCATTGTTGATTGTGTATTGTTTATCCTAATCAACAACGAACTACTACTCTCGTGGCAGTAGAAAGGTTCGGTTCAATGCCTCTCAGGCGCGGGCATAAGAAGATGTGGGGATATGTTTCCCCCACACATAAATACACAATTACGAACGGGGTTAAAATACCATGATTTTGTAGTTGTGCGGACACCACGATAATTCAAGCAGGCAAACCACAGAGGACGTAGAGAGGCGGTATCAAGTTTCAGCAAAGCCCTAATTGTTAGTAGTTAGGGGTTAATCGCTAATCGAAGCATCGCTTTTTTCAGGTTTGGCGATCGCTGGCTCTTGAAACACTAGCCTTAACAACGGAGGGGCAATAAAAGTCGTCAGAATCACCATCATAATAATGGCCGCCTCTGTCGCTTCCGACAAAACACCGCTGGCAGAACCAACACCAGCAAAAACCAGCCCCACTTCACCTCTAGGAATCATCCCGACGCCGATCGCTAGTCGGTTGATACCGGGTTGTCCAAACACTGCCAGACCCGTAACAACCTTACCCGCAATGGCAACTGCGATCAGGAAAGTCGCCATTATTAGTCCTTCGCGGTTGCTGGGAACAGCGGGGTTTAGCACGCCAAAGTCTGTCTTTGCACCAACTGTTACGAAGAAAATTGGCACTAGCATATCAGCAATGGGCACGATCTGCTTGTCCAGCTCTTTACGCTTATCTGTCTCGTCGAAGACTAACCCAGCAGCAAAAGCTCCCAGAATAGCTTCTAAATGGATTGCGGCTGCAATGTATGAAAGAACGAAGGCAAAGATAAGAGCTGGTATTATCACGCCTCCGCGTGTCTTGAGTTGATTGGCGATCGCCACAAAGGATGTGTTTAAAACATTGCCTAGCAGAATCGCACCGATTAAAAAAACACTGGCGCTGATGACGGGATAAAGTACATTGCCTACATCTACGGAGCCAGTTTTGGCAAGACTGGCGACTACAGCTAGGACGATAATACCCAGGACATCATCTATAACCGCAGCGCCAAGAATAATCTGGCCTTCTTTAGAAGTCAGACGCCCTATTTCTGATAGAACTTTGGAAGTAATGCCAATACTGGTTGCTGTCAAAGCTGCACCACCGAATATGGCAGGAACCGCTGGCACACCAAACAGGTAAATTAGACCTACAGTTCCACCTGCAAACGGAACAACTACCCCAACAATGGCTACAATAGCGGCTTGCGGGCCAACTGCGAGCAGTTCTTTTAAGTTGGATTCCAGACCAATTTCAAATAGCAATACGATTGCACCCAGTTCGGCCAAAACCGAAATGACTTCGCCCATAGAGCTGAAGGTTGCGTTTGCTGAGTCAGGACTCAACCCCGCAGTCGATTGCAGCAAGGTGATGATAATTGAGTTAGAACTTTCTGCTCCGCTTTCGGGAAACACCAGCAGGTGCAGTGCAGAAATGCCAACTATAACACCACCAACCAGTTCGCCTAAGACCGCCGGAAAGCCGAGAGAGTTAGACAACTCGCCGCCAACTTTACTTGCAAAGTAGATGATGACTAAACTTAGCAGCACTCCTGCCATTACCAGCGAACCACTTTCTGCTTGTGTTGTTGGTGCTTGCAAGAGGAGGGTTTTGCACAAAGATGGGAACCAGTTTGGTGGGGTGAGGAAAGTCAAAAAAGGCAGTTGCATCTAAATCCAATGGTTGTGCAGAAATCATTCTTTATACTGTACAAGTTTCTTTACACAATGCAGCGAGGTCTGGCAAGGGAATTCTGTTATTTGAAACACAATTTTTCAGAGTGTTGCCATCCTTAAATGCCTAAGTCCTCAAGATGACGCTAGATAGGAGGAAGAGGGTTCCCTGGTAGGGGCAAGTTTTTGGCAGAAATGGGGAAAGTGTTTCGATTGCCTTGCATATGTAGTGGGACAGTCAAAAATTACACAACCCATTAAAAACACAATACACTAATACAAATTATTTATTGAGGGGGGAGAAATGCCTAAGTATAGGGTATAGATTGAATCTAGTGAAAATAATTGCCGATATGAAGCAATATTAGGGATTGACAGCCTGAATAATAGCTAGTAACTAGCCATCAGTTTTCAGCGAAATCCGCTTTTGCTGATGGCTAAAAGCTCTAAGTGCGATCGCTAATAACTAATTAGAACTCGTCTTCCCTATACTCTGCGCCTGTGCTGGCATTGTTATCCTGTTTGGAACCCAATAGATGGAGGCGATTCACTTGAATAACGGGTGAAGAACGCTCGGCTCCTGTAGCGCGATCGCTCCAAGTCTCAAACTTCAAGAAGCCTTGAACCCCAATCAAGCTTCCCTTATGCACGTAGTCGGCAGCAATTCGCGCTTCATTTCCCCAAAGTTCTAAATTGAACCAATCAGGCTGGTCGCTATCTTTAGTGGGACGCTTTACTGCCAACGTCAGTTTACACTTAGTGCTACCTGAGTCAAAAAATTTGACATCAGGCTCTCCACCTACACGGCCTACCAAATTCACAACATTCAAACTCATAAACTTCTTATAGTACACTTGTACTTGCGCGCAGTTTAATAAGTTTAGCCGAATAAACTAGAAATTGTACTGTCAGGGGCAAAATAATTGTTTTTTATCGTCCATTCAAAATAAACAAATCCTAGCTGCCCCGATCGGCCAAAAATATAGTGGGAGCCACCCACCCAAGGATATAAACTTTTGAGTGAGTGTTGACGAGTAGAGATTCACTTGAAGTTTATCCTGATGGAGCAAGCGATCGCCAGAATGATGCTTGCAGACTGAGTGTTGGGCACTTCCACTCTAACGAGGCGTGTAGACCCAAGTTCCGCCACTAGCAATACTGCATTGAACAATAAGCGTTTAGCGGTAGATCTAGGCAGAGCTTGTGCTAAACTCCACCCTTAGAGTAAAGATAGGCTGAATTGCCAAAGCTGAAGTATATATAAATACTGAAGCGATACAGTTATCGCCTTCTACGGTGCAAAGCAAGGAAAGCTCCACTCTGGAGTAAATCCAGCTTAACAAATATGATGCGTGAGTAAATTGGGGTATATAAAATTAACAGGTCTGGGACAAAACCGAAGGTCTACAACTCGAAGGCAACTTGGAGTTTTAAAGTCCGAGCTTGAGTCGCAGGCAATGTCAAGCCCAAAAATTGATAATCTGACGCCATACTCCCTGGGAGTTAGCAACAGAAAATATCAACTCACTAGACGCAGGATAGAAAACGTAATAAAATCCACCTCGGTTACACTTCAGTTACATTTCCGTCACACACAGCAGAATTTCACTTTGGGGGCGTAGAAACGAGTGGGTCTTTTCAGTCGCTTTTCCTTGTCGCGGGACATGGGTATAGACCTGGGCACAGCTAACACCTTGGTCTATGTATCAGGCAAAGGCATTGTTCTGCAAGAACCTTCTGTGGTTGCTATTGACCAAGACACTAAAATCCCGCTGGCCGTGGGGGAAGATGCAAAAAAAATGCTGGGTCGGACACCGGGCAATGTAATCGCCCTTCGCCCCCTACGCGATGGTGTGATTGCAGACTTTGACACAGCAGAGCTAATGCTCAAGCATTTTATCCGGCGGGTACACGAAGGGAGAACCCTGGTATCGCCTCGGATTGTCATAGGCATTCCTTCAGGTGTCACGGGCGTAGAACGACGAGCGGTTATGGAAGCCGCCTCTCAAGCAGGTGCCAGAGATGTCTACCTAATTGATGAGCCAGTAGCAGCAGCAATCGGTGCTGGGCTACCAGTCGCAGAACCGACCGGAAACATGATTATCGATATCGGTGGGGGTACGACCGAAGTAGCCGTCCTGAGTTTGCAAGGTACGGTGATCAGCGAATCGGTGCGCGTAGCTGGGGATGAACTGAGCGAATCTATCACTCAGTACATGAAAAAAGTACACAATCTAGTGATCGGGGAGCGGACATCTGAAGAAATTAAGATTCAGATTGGTTCGGCCTATCCTACTGATTTCGATAGCGATGCGACGATGGAAGTCCGGGGGTTACACTTGCTCTCTGGCTTACCGAGAACGGTCACTATCAAGGGGCCAGAAATTCGGGAAAGTATGTCAGAACCACTTTCTGTGATTATAGATGCGGTTAAGCGAACCTTAGAGCGTACCCCTCCAGAATTGGCGGCTGACATTATCGATAGGGGCATCATGCTGGCAGGCGGTGGTGCTTTGTTGAAGGGACTTGATACCCTGATCAGCCACGAAACCGGAATTGTTACGCACGTTGCGGCAGATCCCTTGAGCTGCGTTGTACTCGGAACAGGCCGTGTTTTGGAGAATTTCAAACAGCTCGAACGGGTGTTCAGCGGGCGATCGCGCAATATGTAATCAGTTTTGATTGGTTGTGTAAAAGCGAAGCAAAAGAACAACCCCCTTAGATATTGGCTGTCCCATTGCCAACACACAGAGGGGGTATGAGGATTGGCGTTGAGTGTTGAATAAAAAAACTTGCCTCAAGACTTATAACTTCCTCACCTCATAACTAAATTCAAAACTCATAACAATTAACAATCTATGTATACAATGCGTCGCTGGTGGGACCGGCACGGGGTACAAATGATCTTGGTGGGGCTGACTCTGGGAACTGGCTGGTTAGTCCGGCAGACTCAGGGAGAAGCACTTATTGAGCTTTATCAATATATGACCCGCCCATTTCAAACTGGTCTTACTTCACAAGAGCGGATAGAAAATGCCAAGGTTCAGGAGCTACAAGGCCGGTTAGTTGAACTGGAAAACCAAAACCGAAAGTTAAAAGACCTGTTGGGTTACGTTGACAAGACCAAACAAAAAGGAATAGTTGCTCCAATAGTGGGACGTAGCGCCGACCACTGGTGGCAACAGGTGACGCTGGGACGTGGGAGTGCTGACGGTATTAAAGTTGGCCATATCATTGTCGGTTCCGGTGGCGTAGTAGGCAGGGTGGTTAGCGTCACGCCCCATACCAGTAGAATATTGCTGATTAGCGACGCAAACAGTAGGGTCGGTGTTACCATCAGCCGCAGTCGCTACATGGGTTATATTCGGGGTCAGGGATCGAACCGAGCCGTAATGCAGTTCTTTGATAAAGTACCGGATGTTCGTAAAGGGGATTTGGTTTCCACCTCACCCATTAGCGATCTCTTCCCAGCAGGCTTGCCAGTAGGTCGTGTGGAGTCAGTGAATCTACAAAAAAGCCCTGCTCCTGAAGCTGTCATTGAGCTTACGGCACCGATTATGTACCTGGAGTGGGTGATGTCGTATCCGTTTGAGAGCAAGCAGCTAGGGTCTACAAACGAGGTAGAGTCTAAAAATTAGCAATTACGGACTAAAATCATCAACGACCTTGCCAATAACCCTAGTGTTTAAAAGGCCGAAAGCGTCCTCTTACACAGCTAAATGGGAGAACTAATTTTTGATTAACCTTTCTCACCTGTCACCTTGGGCACGTCAAATTGTTAACGCTGCTGTCACTGTTAGTTCTGTCGTTGTGTGTACGCTGGTCTTACAGACTCGCTTACCGGGGATGGAATTGTTGGGTATAGGCCCTAATTGGCTGTTGGTTTGGGTTGTCGCCTGGAGTTTGAAGCGCACGCCTTTCCAGGGAGCGATCGCAGGTATGGCTTTAGGGCTGATTCAAGATGGTATGACGGCCCCTCATCCCTCTCATGCTATTAGCCTTGGCATAGTTGGATACTTGACGGCTCGCATTCAAAAGCAGCGTTATATTCAGGAAGATTTTATCTCTGTTGCGTTAATTGTATTTGGTATGGCAGTGCTTGCTGAGACGGTTAGCGCACTTCAGTTTCTTCTAGAGGGCAATCGCGCTTTGGCAGAAATTTGGTCTGACCACCAGCGTATCGCGCTTTCTAGCGCTATTCTCAGCAGCCTTTGGGCGCCTGTTGTTTACTATCCCCTAAACCGCTGGTGGCAAAAGATGAATTTATTAGAGCAATCTTAAATTGCCAATTGGTTTCAGACTCGAACTAGCTTCTTAATATCTAGCAGGTAATGAGCAACTGAAAGTAAGTCGCAAGCAATGCGGGTGGGCTGAAACTGCTTAAGATACAAGCTACTGCGAATGCCGCAGGTGAGAGCAATTGTGGGAATCCCCATTGCTTTCCCTGCTGTTATATCTGCTTCAGTATCGCCCACCATCCAAGCTGATGATAAAGGCTTACCTTGCTCTTGTTGTTCTGCGATCGCTTTTTCCAATAGCTGCGTTTTCACTTCAGCGTAGTTTTTATAAGCAGCATTTTTGTCAGCAGTCCCATATATTCCACTAAACAGACGAGCTAAACCATAATTTTGTAATATTTGAGTGGCTTGGCTTTGACACCGCAACGTCACTAATACCAACCGCACGTCCTTAGAATGCATCAACGCGATCGCCCAGTTTACCCCTGGCTGCATTTTGTCTTTTGCTAACAGCGCTGGGTGATTGACAATTTTTACGACGCGCTCTAAAAAAACGTCAATTTGCTCGCCCTGCAAGCCCGACCGCATGGCAATTTCAATATCGGGAACTCTATCCTGCTTCATTTGCCAGAATTGCTGTTTAGTTAACATCTGGATCGGCAGAGTTTCTCCATCCTCCTTGTAGATTGCAAACGTATCGGCTAGCGCCAATTCGTAGGTGCTGTAGTAACGGCTGGAAACATCCACTATAGGCCCGTCAAAGTCACAGAAGACCGTCATCTGTTGCCTAGAGTAACCGCTGTTTTGATCTTGGTACCACTGCGGGGGTTGCGAGTTTAAGACAGTATTGCCTTTCATAAAAGGTGGGGGATAGGCTTTTTAATAAGTTTCTTTACATTAGCATCTGTATCATAAGTTTTAGTGCAATTTATTTTACTTAATTCATTCGCTCAACTTATATAAACAGATAACTTGTTTCAGGTGTTGCCCAAAAACTCACAAACTTGTATTACTTATTACTCTATAGTTGCGCTCTAGGGGGTATTATTAAATAATTGAAATTTATTCAAAATAATTATTGCAGCCTAGTTCTTCCTCGTCGAAATCATCATACCAAAAAAATGCGGTGGAAGTCTAGGGGTTTAGAAAAAAAAGTCACCTGGAACAGGTAAAAAATTAAATTATTGGGGTTGATTTGAAGAGGGTTAGCGATCGCTATTGCTTACAGCAACGCTGGCGTGCCTTTTATTATTGCAATCTTTGATAGAGATTTAGACGCCCGCCGAAGTTAGGTTTTACAGCACTTTGCTGTTGGAGTCTATTAACTATAAGAAAGCTGCTCAAAGCTTATCGAACATAAGAGTAAGCATGCATCTGGCATAGGGTAGGGAAAGGGCGATCGCGCCTATACTACAGATAAATCTCTCCGGCTGCGAACTATGCGCCTGTGCATAAATCCCCATTGCGCTAAACTAGACCACCCTAACAATGATAATAACCGTTTCTGTCAAAGTTGCGGATCTGACTTGCTGCTGCAAGGGCGTTATCAAGTGATGCGCTTGCTAAGTGATAAAAGCGGTTTTGGCAAAATCTATGAAGCCGACGAAGGCGGAACGCCAAAAATTCTCAAAGTTCTGAAAGAATATTTCAACAATAACAGCAAAGTAGTAGAACTATTCCAACAAGAAGCAGCAGTATTGAAAAAGCTTAATCATCCCGGCGTTCCCAAAGTTGATGTTGATGGCTACTTCCGATTTCAGGCAAAAAATAGCCTAACATTGCACTGCATTATAATGGAAAAAATTGATGGCCACAACTTAGAAGAATGGCTGCAACAACATGGGAATAATCCCATATCCGAACAGCAAGCAATAGGGTGGTTAAAACAACTGACTGAAATTTTGCATCTCGTGCATCAAAATCAGTGGTTCCATCGGGATATTAAGCCGCCAAATATCATGCTAAGACCCGATGGGCGGTTGGTGTTAATTGACTTTGGGACGGCGCGGGAGGCGACAATTACTTATATCGCCAAACTAGGTGGAGGACACTCAATCACACGTGTGGATTCACCAGGTTATACGCCACCAGAACAAGCCAATGGTCAAGCTGTACCGCAATCGGATTTTTTTGCTTTGGGACGCACGTTTGTGTATTTGCTAACTGCAAAGAATCCTTCGGACTTTTACGATGCCAATAATGATGTTTTGCGCTGGCAAGAGGCGGCTAATATTTCAACGTTATTGGCTGATTTTATCGATAAGTTGATGGCGCCCAGACCTGGGGATAGACCCCCCAATACTGAGGTGCTTTTACAGCAGATAGGGGAAATTGAACGCAAGCTAATTCAACCTGTTAAAACGCCACAAATGGCGACAACCTTAGGTATTTTTACAAGTCCACTTTTTCTTAAAACGCCACAAATGGCGACAACCTCAAGTATTCCTAAAACTCCATCTTTTCCTTTAGCTGCGCGAAATAAATTATTGGTGGGTGGTGTAATCTTAACGGGGTTGGGAGGATTATTAGGAGTACTGATGTATGGTCAACTTACGTTTAATAGCGATCCGATTTCCTTAGTCATCTCTCAATCATACCTAAAAAACACCCTACAAGGTCATTCCGGATTTGTTTATTCTGTCGCAATAAGCCCGGATGGGCAGACTTTAGTTAGTGGGAGCGATGACAAGACCATCAAGATTTGGAATTTGGCTAGTGGCAAATTAATCCGCACCCTCCAAGGTAATTCCCACCAGATTAATTCTGTCGCAATAAGCCCGGATGGGCAGACTTTAGTTAGTGGTAGTGATGACTATAAAATCAAAATTTGGAATTTGGCAAGTGGCAAATTAATCCGCACCCTTCAAGGTCATTCCGACGATGTTGAGACTGTCGCAATAAGCCCGGATGGGCAGACTTTAGTTAGTGGTAGTGGGGACAAAACTATCAAGATTTGGAATTTGGCAAGTGGCAAATTAATCCGCACCCTCAAAAGTCGTTCCTTTTCGGTTGAGACTGTCGCAATAAGTCCGGATGGGCAGACTTTAGTTAGTGGTAGTTTGGACAATACCATCAAGATTTGGAATTTGGCAAGTGGCAAATTAATCCGCACCCTAGAAGGTCATTCCGCCTATGTTACATCTGTAGCAATAAGCCCGGATGGGCAGACTTTAGTTAGTGGTAGTGGGGACGATACCATCAAAATTTGGAATTTGGCAAGTGGCAAATTAATCAGCACCCTTCAAGGTCATTCCGACGATGTTGAGACTGTCGCAATAAGCCCGGATGGGCAGACTTTAGTTAGTGGTAGTGATAGTGGGGACAAAACTATCAAGATTTGGAATTTGGCAAGTGGCAATTCAATCCGCACCCTCAAAGGTCATTCTTCCGGGGTTCTGTCTGTCGCAATAAGCGCGGATGGGCAGACTTTAGTTAGTGGAGGACGTAGGGACAATACCATCAAGATTTGGCGGATGCCGCGTTGAACCTCACCCCCAGCCCCTCTCCTGGGAGGAGAGGGGGGTAAGAAATAGGGGAGGGCGGGGTAAGAAATAGGGGAGATATGTTGCTTTGGCGATGGGAAATCGCGGCTACAAAAATATGTGTTCGGGTGCGCGGAGTTATGATTTTAGTCTGTGCAGGCAGGCTTTATTTGTATAGCGCCAGAATTACATTCTGAGGGCAGCTTAATTTTTTTATAGGAGCGATCGCGCTTAAGCTGCAAACACCAAAACTCCCACTACAGTATGCTTGCTGCGTCCTAATTCATTAAACTCAGGGTTAGGCACGACAGCAGCAAAATAATGGACAACATTTCCCCAGACGCTCAACCGCACGCATCTCAGCCAGAATCAACCGTGACAGCCTTCGACCGCGCTATGATGCAGCGGTGCATCGAACTCGCCAAGCGTGCTTTGGGGCGTACAGCGCCCAACCCGCTCGTTGGTTCTGTAATTGTCCAAGATGGGAAGATTGTGGGCGAAGGCTTCCATCCCGGCGCTGGTAATCCGCATGCAGAAGTTTTTGCCCTTAGAGACGCTGGCGATCGCGCTCTTGGAGCTACTATCTACGTTAATCTAGAACCCTGCAATCACTACGGGCGGACTCCACCATGTTCCGAAGCCTTAGTAGCCGCTGGCGTCGCTAAAGTAGTAGTGGGCATGGTTGATCCAAATCCCCTAGTTGCTGGGGGAGGCATTGAGCGGTTGAAGCAGGCGGGTATCGAAGTAGTGGTGGGAGTGGAAGAAGACGCCTGCAAGCAACTCAATGAAGCTTTTATCCATCGCATTCTCTACAAACAGCCGTTTGGGATTTTAAAATACGCTATGACCCTAGACGGCAAAATTGCCACAACTACGGGTCACAGCGCTTGGATATCCAGCCTCGAAGCTCGCAATGAAGTACACAGTCTGCGGAGTGCCTGCGATGCTGTAATTGTGGGTGGTAACACCGTACTGCTGGATAACCCCCATCTGACAAGTCATCAAAAAGATGCTCGCAATCCTCTGCGCGTAGTAATGAGTCGTAGCTTGAATTTGCCATCTGAAGCGCATCTATGGGAGACAGATGAGGCGAGTACCTTAGTGCTTACCGAGCCTGGTTCTTCTCCGGATTTTCAGCAGATGTTGGCGAAAAAGGGGGTTGAAGTAGTAGAGCTTAATCCGCTGACACCTAAGAAAGCAATGGCGTACTTGTACGACCGAGGGTTACTCTCCGTCCTGTGGGAATGTGGGGGTACTTTAGCAGCAAGTGCGATCGCAGAAGGCGCGGTGCAAAAAATTCTCGCCTTTATTGCTCCCAAAATTGTCGGCGGTAAAGCAGCTCCTTCACCAGTGGGGGATTTGGGGTTTGCAACAATGACGGAAGCACTTACCTTGGAACGAGTCGTCTGGCGAACCGTCGGATCGGATTGTGTGGTGGAAGGTTATTTGCGGCAATAGGCGATTTTAGATTTTAGATTTTAGATTGAGTCATGGTACTCGCTAAAGGCTGTTCGAGAAAACCCACTCTCGCTAAAATCCAAAATTGAAAATCGAAAATCCCGGCATCCTTGCATTCCCAACCCCCCTAGCTACTTGATTGAGGCATAAAGCAAGAATATGCTCGAAGTGATGATGTTGAGGATGGTGCTGGTTGGCAGTATTGGCGTCGAGGCGTTAATACTAAGTGGATGGATGCGTTGGTGGCAGGCCATTAGCAGCCAGCTAGATGAGGAGGAGGAAGAAACTTTGACCCGTTATGAATCAAAAGATGACCCTGTTGCAGCCGAACCGCAGTCCAACGGTTCAGTTCCACTGGGGTCAAAAGATCCGCGCTTAGTTGGTTGGGAATTTAAGATCGTGCGAGCGAACAGCACTCTGTTTCGCAACCCAGCTGTATTTCAACACCTGTGTGAAGAAGAGGCGCAAGCTGGGTGGATTATGTTAGAAAAACTTGACGATAGTCGCGTCCGGTTCAAGCGACCGCTTGCCATGCGCGAGCTTCTTCAACCCGAATCAATTTCTTTCGATGCCTACCGCTGCCATTACGGGCCAGGGGTGACGCGGCGTACATGGTTGCTCGGATTCGCGGCTGCGATCGCTATATTTCTTCCGGCTGTCATTGGCTATTCCTTGGTGACGGCGATGCTTGCCAACGATCGCAATACAACACCTGCGCCAACTCTTAAGCAGCAGTCACCACCAGAGCAATCGCCGAAACTTCCATCGGGAGAGTATTGAGGCGATCGCGATCGCACCCTTTTCTCGGTCAGGGGTTTTGATAATGCTGATAACTCATAGGCGATGGCACTTGCGGAAATTGAAAAGTCAAAAGGCATTTATAAGGAATCTGTTGTTTTTAATTTTGCCTTTTGACTTTTTAGTTGAGTGCCCGATTCGTCCGGCTGAAGAAGATTCTAGCGCCCCCCTCCCCCCTTCAGGCGCGATCGTGAGCCAAGTCCCGAATCAGGGAGGTCTTTGAGAGAATGTAGTCGCTCAGAATGTCTATTTCGTGACCCGAGAGCGATCGCTCTTGTTTTATTTGCTTGAGAAGCCACTGTACTAAGCTGGCATCGTCTAACTTCAACAGCATATTGGCCTGAGTAGTTTCAATTAAAAACCAAAGCTGACGTAGCATTGTGGGAGTCATAAAACCTCCGTCTTGCGGATACCTGGGCGGTCTAGCAGAGTGGATGACAACTGATCTTACTCATGGGGTGAGAGCAGGTGGGCAGGTAGGCAGGCTGCCTATCCTTAAGTATTCCTTTAGTTTTCCACCATAACCGATTTAGATAGACTAAAATCCGGGATCGCACAAGTTGCAACAACAGTTACCAAATATTTAACAAAACGCAGAGTAACTTGACCTCAAGCAATAATAAAAGTTGCCAGACGCCGATCGCCCTTTACAAAATTTATAGTTCATCCTGGTAATTTTGGGGTAACGGACGATACGCAATCTACAGAAGGTCTAGCTGACTGGGCTGACTGCTGCATTTACTTGGGAATCATCAAGCCAAGAGTTGCCGTTGTCATTGAAGTTGATGCGTTTGATGGCGGATGAAGGCGATCGCTAATTATGACTTGCTGGAAATTCTCGCCTTCCCTCACGCTGACATCGAAGCGATCGCCTTGAATCTGCTGCCGCCTCATACCATACGCTTAAGGTTCTTAACCTGTGCCTATAGATCCGTCTATAGCGAGCTACAAGAAATATTTATGAATAAGTGTTAACAAAGTTGAATAAGATAATCACATACACAAATAAGTATTTTTTCCTAACGCCATGATAGCGGATCAATTTCCCTGGCTTAGCGCGATTATCCTGCTGCCACTCGTTGCTGCACTGCTTATCCCTTTTGTGCCTGATAAAGATGGCAAGCGCGTGCGGTGGTATGCACTAGGAGTGGGTATCGCAGATTTGGTCTTGATGTGCTACTGCTTTTGGAAGCATTACGATCCCAGCAACACTGGTTTCCAAATGGTAGAGCAATATGCGTGGGTGCCTGAGTTAGGACTGAAATGGTCAGTTTCCGTCGATGGAGTTTCAGCCCCGCTGGTGCTTCTCGCAGGATTAGTGACGACACTCTCAATGTTTGCAGCGTGGCAAGTCGATCTCAAACCCCGCCTCTTTTATTTCCTGATGCTTGTGCTGTATTCAGCACAGGTAGGCGTATTCGTCGCGCAAGACGTGCTGCTGCTGTTCATTATGTGGGAAGTCGAACTCATTCCTGTATACCTACTCGTCTCGATTTGGGGTGGTCAGAAGCGCCAGTACGCCGCGATGAAGTTCCTACTATATACCGCTGCTGCTTCTATATTTATTTTGGTTGCTGGTCTGGCAATGGCATTCTACGGCGACAACGTGACCTTCGATATGGTCGAACTCGGCTTGAAGGATTACCCGCTTGCGTTAGAACTGCTGCTTTATGCAGGATTGTTGGTTGCATTTGGCGTCAAGCTAGCTGTTTTCCCCCTGCACACGTGGCTGCCAGATGCACACGGCGAGGCCTCCTCTCCCGTATCGATGATATTAGCGGGCGTACTGCTGAAGATGGGCGGATACGGGTTGATTCGCCTAAATTTAGGACTTCTTCCTGATGCACACGTTTACTTTGCACCCGTTCTAGCGATTCTGGGCGTTGTCAATATTATCTACGGTGCGTTTAACTCGTTTGCTCAGACGAATATGAAACGTCGCCTAGCGTATTCGTCGGTTTCTCACATGGGATTTGTTCTGTTGGGGATTGCGTCTTTTACCGACTTGGGCATAAACGGCGCAATGCTGCAAATGATTTCTCACGGTTTAATTGCATCATTACTATTCTTTTTAGCCGGAGTGACTTACGATCGCACTCACACGATGTCGATGAAAGAAATGGGCGGTATTGCTCAGGCAATGCCCACAGTATTTGCCCTGTTTACAATGGGTGTGATGGCTTCGTTGGCTTTGCCGGGGATGAGCGGCTTTGCTAGCGAACTGTCTGTTTTTGTGGGCGTGACGACTAGCGACATCTACAGCTCAACCTTCCGTACCGTTACAGTCTTCCTAGCTGCTGTGGGTGTCATCCTCACGCCGATTTATCTGCTTTCCATGCTGCGACAGGTATTTTACAATTCTGGTGAAGTACCTACCTGTGACATTGCACCTACATGCGACCTTACAGATGCAGACTTGCAGAATCAGGGAAATCAAGAAGCGGTTTGCTTCGGTACAAACTGTACCTTACCTATCGATGCCGAATTTACGGATGCTAGACCTCGTGAGGTGTTTATTGCTGCTTGTTTTCTAGCGCTGATTATCGGCATTGGCGTATACCCCAAGATGGCTATGCAGATGTACGATGCAAAAACTGTTGCGGTGAATGCTCAGGTTCGCGAATCTTATACCCAAATCGCTGAAGTAAATCCCCAGATTTTTGCTCAGAGATTTTTAACTCCTAAAGTTGCAGAGTCGGAAGTAACGCCAGTTTTGGGAATGGTGGAGCGTTTTTCGAGATAAGCGCTGCGTGAGTAATGTTTTGGTAGCCGATGGCTAGGGGCGTTTTGTCTAATTAGTTATCAGCTACCAACTCTTTTAGTCTTGCCACAAATAGCAGCTAAATTGCAGCCAACCGACGCCGATAAAGTTACCTTTGCCCAAAGATGCGATCGCGCTTAAACCTTGATGAATCTTATCCAACCACAAGGGTATCAACTGGTTCAATTGCTTTGAGCGATCGCGATTGGACAACGATGACAAATAATTAGTCAATCGACAGAAATATATGGAGAATAGGGAACTCGAATCCCTGGCCTCTGCGGTGCGATCGCAGCGCTCTACCAACTGAGCTAATTCCCCGCCCGAAATTTAAGCCTAAACATTATACCATCAAGCCTCTTGGCCTATTTAACTGGCTGGGGCGGCGCGGTTCGGGAAAATACTTGCTGCACGCGCTCGATTTCTAAATCATAAAGATAATCTACCGCCCAATTAGCCCAGCGTTGGAGCATATGAAACGGGTAGGTATGCGCTACACCAACAACTTTAACACCCGCTCGTTTCGCTGCTTGAATCCCCACCAGGGTATCTTCTATCGCCAAACACTCTGCGGGTTTGAGGTTAAGACTGGGATACTGTTGATTCAAACGCTCTACGGCTAGCAGATAGCCATCGGGTTCTGGCTTGCTAGCTGTTATGTCGTCACCGCCAACGATCGCACTGAAGTACTGAGCAAGTTTGGCACGATTTAACACCAGTTCCACTTCCGAGCGCAGAGCGCCGCTCACAACAGCAATTTTAACTTGGGCGGCGCGGATCTTAAAAATCAAGTCGTCCAACCCTGGATAAATTGGCAATTTTTCTACGCTTTCCAGCTTTTGTTCGTATGCTTGCGCCTTGCGGCTAATTAGCTGGGTTAGGTAGGAATCGCTGACAACTCTACCGCGATTGGCGAGTAAATCTCTCAGACAGGCGCGATCGCTCCTTCCCAGACAAAATTGCTGATATTCCGCTGGGTTAAAGCGCAGATTTTCCGCAATCAGAATTTCATTAATCAGTTCGCGGTGTAGCGGTTCATCGTTGATGATGACGCCGTTGAAATCAAACAAAACTGCCTTTAAAGTCATGCCGTTATGCCAAAAGCTGGGGCTGGGAAACCCTGCAAATCTTCACCCATATCAGTAGTATCGGGCGCGTGGAAACGCGATCGCGCGGCGGAGTTTCGCGTTGCTTCCCCTGCAATGGGTTTGACACCCTGCGTTACCTGATGAATTAACCATACATCAGTCGTCTGCACCGCTTCAAATCCCGCCGATCCCATCCATGCATCCAGATTACCAGAGGCGTAAGCTTTAATATACGGCTCCTCAAAAATCTCATTCAGCCAATCCGTCTGGCGCAAAGTTTTCTGATTACCATCCAGGATTAAAACTTCTCCCCCAGTCTTCAGCAATCGAAAGCTTTCCCGCAGAATGGCTTGCGATACTGCTGGCGGTGTCTCGTGAAATAACAACGAAGCTGTCACTAGGTCAAAATAGCCATCAGGAAACCCGGTTTGTTCCGCATTGCCATGTTTAAACTGGATGTTTCGCTGCGCTTTATTGGCCTTGTGTTCAGCCATAACTAGCATATATGGCGATAAGTCCAAGCCAATGACTTCCGCTTCCGGGAAAGCTTGTTTTAACATTAGCGTCGTCGTTGCGGTACCGCAGCCTAAGTCGAGAATCCTTTTAGGCTTGCAGCGGATGGCGTCAATCAAGCTTTGACGCACCCAGGTTTCGTTGGGAGCTAAGACATACTGAGTAATCGGATCGTAGGAAACCGCTGCGCTGGGGTTGAAATATCCGTTCTGGATGCCATGAAAGTTTTGGCTACTGTAGTAAGAGGGGATTGTAAGAGTCGGGTTGCGGAAGCGATCGCTCTCCTTCTCCCAATCCACGCTTTCATAGAAACGCCGCAACGCTGGCTCATCTATAAACAGTCGCACAACTGGCTGTAAAAAACGTTCCCAAATCGTGTCTTTACCAACTGCCATATGACTATCCTCTAGAGGCGGCTTTTATCAAGCAATTTTGTACTATCTTCACAAATCTTAATATATTTCTCCCTGATGTTGCCTCATGCGAGCAAATTCTGGAATTGCAAGTATTATGTTGTAGTATAAAAGTATTATAAATAACCAAACATCCGTATGCCTCACGAACAGCTAGAAATCTCAACCCCAAAGCCAGTGCTATCTTGGGCAGGACACCCACTTGGCGCAGACGAAACCAAGATGGCGCGGAACGTTGCATCGCTACCATTTGTATTCAAGCACGTAGCCTTAATGCCAGACGTTCACTTGGGGAAAGGTGCATTAGTGGGGTCTGTAATTGCCACTAAAGAAGCTATTATGCCCGCTGCTGTTGGCGTAGACATTGGTTGCGGCATGATGGCAATCAAAACCCCATTTAATGCTGACAAATTAGAGGGTAAGTTAAAGAAAATTCGTCTGGATCTTGAAGCAGCTATTCCAGTTGGATTTAATGAGAACAAAGATATTGAAAAAACTGTAGCAAACTGGCAGGCTTGGGAAGATTTCAAGGAACTGCATCAAGGAGTGCAGCGCCTTGAGAATAAAGCAATGAAACAACTAGGTTCGCTAGGCGGCGGAAATCACTTTATTGAAGTTTGCGTCGATACTAACGAGCAAGTTTGGCTGATGTTGCACTCTGGTTCGCGCAACATTGGCAATATGCTAGCGCAGTGCCACATTGACACGGCTAAAGAATTAGCAAAGCTGGCAGAAACTCCCCTACCAGATAAAGATTTAGCCTACTTTGTTGCTGGTACTCCAGAATTCCAGGCATACTGGCGCGACTTGCAGTGGGCGCAGGATTATGCTCGTTTCAATCGCGATGTGATGATGAATCGTTTCAAGCGAGTTGTAGAAAAACATATTGCAGGAGGTAAGGCAACTAAGCCTTTATTGTCGGTAAATTGCCATCACAATTACGCCGAAAAAGAGGTGCATTTCGGGGAAGAAGTCTACGTCACTCGCAAAGGTGCAGTAAGGGCGCGTGAGGAAGATTATGGCATTATTCCTGGCTCGATGGGAGCAAAATCTTACATCGTTAAAGGTAAGGGAAACCATGATAGTTATTGTTCTTGCTCTCACGGCGCAGGGCGTTTGATGTCTCGGAATAAGGCGAAAAATGTCTACACGCTGGATGATTTAATTCAACAAACTAAAGGCGTGGAGTGTCGCAAAGATGAGGGAGTTTTAGACGAAATTCCCGGTGCTTACAAGCCAATAGAGGAAGTCATGGCTAACCAATCAGATTTGGTTGAAGTTGTGGCAACACTGAAGCAAGTTGTGTGCATCAAGGGGTAAATTTACGCAAATGTTTTGTAGGGTGGGTTAGCGCCCATCCTACGATTATTAGCTATTGTTTAGAATCCAAATTAGGAATCAATTAGCATTATTAATTCTTGGCGCGATCGCCCTTAAATCGCTTAAGAATAATAGGCATAGCAGAAAGTGCCGCTAGCACAGCCAAAGCACCCAATAGCTGTAAAGGAGGGCCACCCGTAGCTGCTTCCAGCCCACCGCGTCCCAGCCAACAATATGCAAAGCTTCCCGGTATAATCCCTACAAAAGTTGCCAGAAAATAAGCAGCTAGGGAAATCGGTGTCAGACCTAATAAATAGTTAACCGCAGTGAAGGGAAAAACTGGTGCAAGGCGAAGAGATAAGGCAAACCAAAACCCATCTTGTTCAATTCCTCGACTAAGATTACGCAAGCGATCGCCCTTTTCAAACTGCTGCTTCGCCCAATCTCCAGCAACGAAGCGTGAGATTAAAAATGCCCCCGTTGCTCCCAAAGTTGCCCCAATTATTGTCCACAGCGTACCCCAGAAAAGCCCAAACAAAGCACCAGCTGAAAGCGTCAAAATTGTAGCCGGAAAAACCAAAATGGTTGCTACAAAGTAAATGACAATGTACCCCAGCGGTGCAAAAACACCAGCTTGTTCTTTCCAGGCTTGTAAGTTTTGCGGTTGCAGCCAAGAACTAATTGGTGTGAACTTAAAGATAATTAAAGCAGTTACCAAAATAACTGCCCCAATAAACAGTCGCATCCATTTCGACATTGGCTGAGTATTCCTTCGAGTTAGCCAATTATCCACCACTTTAAACTAAAGCGCCACCACAACTAGAACCACAACCAGCCGTACAGCCGTAGCAATATGGTGCAGTCTGTATCTCGTCAATCAAGTCTAAAGTTCCGGCGGCGAGTAACTTTGCAACCGTCAGCTTTTCGCCGTCGCGAGTTTTTGCAGGTAGGTTCGACATCTGGTTAAAGTCGCAATCATAGATATTACCCAGATAGTCAATTGAAAGTTCATCCCGACACATTAAATGTTCAACCGTACCTGCATTAAAGTTAGACTCTAAAAAGTGCAAATAAGGTTTGTGTAATTTTCTGTGTTCCAGCTGAAACTTAGTGCGACCAACCGGAAGATTTGTAATGGTGAATAAATTGTTAAAGCAAATACCAAACTTTTCGTGCAAAAAGCTTTTATAATCCTGTTCTAATTTTATCTGATCTGGAGTTAGGGAAAATTTCTCCGTTGTGGGAATTGGCGGATTGAAAACCAAGTCTAGTATTAAATTGGGATCTTGTGCATAACCAAGTTTGTTCAAGATTTGCAATCCCCGAATCGAAGCCTCATAAACGCCATTTCCTCGCATTTTATCTACATTGTCTTCTAAGTAGCATGGAAGGGAAGCAACAATCCTCGTCTGATATTTAGCACAATATTCCGGAATATCTTCAAACCCCTTCTCAAAATAAATTGTGAGGTTAGAACGCACTATTACTTGTTTGCCAACATTTCGCGATGCTTCTACAATTCGCTTGAACCCGTAGAGCATTTCCGGTGCGCCGCCAGTGAGATCAACTATTTTGATTTCCGGAAATTTATAGATAACCTCAATTAATTGCTCGCAAACTTCTGGGCTGAGTTCTTCAGTGCGTTTTGGGCTAGCCTCTACATGGCAGTGAGTACAGGCGAGGTTACAGCGTTTTCCTAGATTAATTTGTAAAACCTTAATTTGGCTTTTAGTTAAAGGCTGACCAAGTTTATCTTTAAATGGCGTTAGGGTTGAAGGAATTGATTCAAGATTAATCATTATGTCACTTTTAAGAAGATGAAAATTGTAACCGAAGGTCAAGCTTACCAGGGCATTGCCAGCAGCAACAACGCTTTGTTAAAACCCTGCTAACCTCACATTATCAAAAATACTAAGGTACAAACAGTCAACAAAACTTGTAAGTTGCCTGACTGGGGGAGACGCTTTATTGAAAACCTGCTTATAAAAAAGTACGCAGCCAAAGCAAGATTAGATTCATCGGCTGCGTTTGGAAGCCAATGTTAATCTTGGAAAATTCTATAGTTGATTCACAAACCAGAGGGGAATGTCTCTGGTGCTTCCTCTGATTGCCAGCGGGGAGTGCGTTCTAGGGGTTCTACAGCCCGCGTTTGGTCAAAATGGAGTACGGCATCGAATTGGTCGGGTAAGCGGGCATAGAAGTAGTGGCTGGTACGTTCTGTTTTAGGCCGATAGATCACACCAATCGCCCGTTCCAATCGACCCTCGCGCAGAGATGCGATCGCCCCTTCGCGATCGCGTAAATTAAGCATAAAACTGGGCAACCCCGTATCGTGGAATAGCGCTTCGTAACTCCCAGACAATGCTGGTTGAACCCGCTTAAGTTCGGCTGGCGCATCCCACTTGGAAGCCGCCGTGACAGTACCGCTGTAGGTCGTAAAACCGATGATGAACGTGTCGCCCTGGTGGCGTTCGCGCACAAGCTGACCGACATTAATTTCCCCCGCGTCAGCCATATCCGTTGCTCGCGCATCACCCAAATGCGAGTTGTGTTCCCAGACGACAACCTTAGCGCGATCGCCTTGTTTGTCTAAATGGGCAACAATTCGATCGAGGGTTTCAGCCATGTGGCGATCGCGCAAATTCCACGACGAAACCCGACCCCGAAACATCGAACGGTAGTATTCCTCAGCGTTCTTCACCAGAAGTGCATTTTGCTCGGCGTCGAAGAATTCCTCCTCCGCCCGACGACCATCCCGTTTAGCATACTCGCCAGTGCGACGTTGCAGTTCCAACAGTTGAGCGATCGCTTCCTCTTCGCACGAGTCACTCAGTCCGGAACTGGTTACATACCCATACGCTTGAGTATCTTCGCCAAAATGCTCAAAGCACGAGTACCGTTCCCCTGCTTGTTTAGCTGCTTCTGGATCGATCTTGCCCAGGTAATCGAGTACAGCTTGCATTGATGCATACATGCTGTAGAGGTCAAGACCATAAAAGCCAACTTTTGTAGCATTTTCAGGAAGTGCATCATTGTATTGACGCAGCCAGTCAATGAAGTTAACTACATCAGTATTGCGCCACATCCAAGTTGGGAAGCCTTGGAAGCCAGCTAGTGCTTGTTCGCTGGTAGCATCATCATTCATACCCCGAACGTAATTATTAACGCGGTAAGCATCAGGCCAGTCTGCTTCAATTGCAACAGCGGTAAAGCCTTTTTCTTGAATCAGCCGTTTGGTGATTTCAGCTCGTTCTCGATAAAATTCATGGGTGCCGTGCGATGCTTCACCGATTAGAACAAAGCGGGAATCGCCGATTAAATCCATTAATGGATCGTAGTCTTGAGGATTGCCTGTGAGTGGATGAGCGCGATCGCGCACTGCATCGATTAACTTCGTATTTTTTGCATCTGACATAATTCTATTCTTCTTAAGCATTGAGAAGAGTCTTAATATCAAGTTTTATAAGCTTTGATTTTTATTTTGTGTAAAATCGCTGTAACTCATATCTTGCAATCTAATCCCGTACTTTTATGCGGATTTGTGGAACCGCAAAGACGCACCAGCGGAGCGAAGCGCGTCAGCGCGTTAGAGCGCGAAGGAAAGAGCGGCAAAGAGAGTTTTACAAATAATTTAAGATTCCTATACTTGAACAAATCCTTTATTAAGGCTAGCTCTGCTATTTCGTCCGCTCATCTTACTTGCGGCACACTCTCATGTTAAATTAATCTGTTAATGGGAATACAAAATACCAATAGCAGTTATATTTTCCAGTTCATCTGAGTTTTTACAAAACTGAAATGCACTAAAAAATTAGCATCATTTCTAAATCCCTCCAAACACTTACTGACAGCCGCGAGTTTTATGAAGAGGTTTTTTTGGGGGAGACCCCCCAAGTCCTGGTTTTCTCTAATGAAATTTGGGTAAAGGCAAATATGATTAGGAGAAATTATAGGCATATTTCCCCAATTCAACGCACATTTAGAACTGACTATCAAGAGCGCGATCGCCCAGCCTATGCCCTTAAAATTTTTTGCAACAAATCAACCTGAATGCAACTACATTGGATAGTCCTTCTAATGCAGTTGCACCTAACCCAAACTAATGGTGAACTGTGCCATCAGGCATAGTTGCCCCTTGAAGGTTAGTACCTGTTAAATTAGTGCCCCTGAGATTAGCATCGGTCAGGTTAGCACCTCTAAGATTAGCCCCTGTCAGGTTAGCCCCTCTAAGATTAGCCCCTGTCAAGTTAGCTTTGCTGAGGTTAGCTTTGCTGAGATTAGCCCATCTGAAGTCAACCCCAAAAAGTTCAGCTTCGCTTAAGTTAGCCCTAAAAATGTAAGCGCCGTTGAGGTGAGCCTTGCTCAAATTAGCTTTGTGCAGGTCAGCTTGATAAAAATAAACCTCAACCAATTCAGCTTCATGGAGGTTGGCATTGCTAAGGTTAGTATTGCTAAGATTAGCGCCAATAAGATTAGCGGCAATCAAGCCAGTCCCCACCAGGCTAGCATTACCCAGATCGACTCCTCTAAGATTAGCCCCTCTAAGATCGGCTCCCATCAAATTAGCATCAGTTAGATCCGCCCCTCTAAGGTTAGCTTCGATCAGGTTAGTCCCGATCAAATTAGCTTCGATCAGGTTAGCTTCGATGAGTTCAGCTTGGTGGAGGTTAGCAAGACTGAGGTTAGCAAGGCTGAGGTTAGCGGCAATAAGTAAAGCTTGGCCTAGATCCGCCATTCTTAGGTTAGCACTGCTGAGGTTAGCTCCTCTGAGATTAGCTCCTCTGAGGTTAGCTTCGCTAAGGTCTGGTTCTATCTGCGGGTTGTTAATTCTCCACTCAACCCATCTAACTGCACCCAAATTAAGTAGGGCAAGATGTTCTTTAGACATATGCTGGCTTGGTGATTGTTTTAGAATGTACGCAGCTTGGGGTAAAGTGCGGCTTGAAAATCTTTATAAGCAATTGAAAATAAGCGATTGAAACGGCTATTCTTTACGCCCGCCGACAGTTTCTTCTCGACCAGCCACGTTTTCAATTGCTACGAGTGCCGCACTAGAACCCGCTAAAATATCCTGTTCTGCTCCACCCAAGTAAAGGCGTCCGAAACTTCCGACAGCCTGAACCTCAAGTATGTTAATTAAAGCGGCTTTCTCCGCTTCGTTTGCTGCCAGTGCTGCGTAAGCGGCAGGCTGAACTTCTAACACGTAAAGCGTTTGCCCTGCCAAAAGTAGCTGCCCGCGCCGAGTGCGGTTGATCAGCTGTGTTTGGTGGGCATCAATGTTGCGGATAATTTGGCTAGAAACGACACGCGGTTTGAGACATTCCTCTTTACGGACTCCCAGCGCCTCGAGTATTGCTTTTCCTGCTGCCCGCGTCTCTCCCTGTCTGCTGGAATGAACTTCTAGAAGCCCGTAAAGGCGTTCGACAACCTGCACGCCCGGTCTTACAGAGGCGGATTTAAGGGCTACATCAGTAATTCGGTTAATTTCTATGCCCGGTGAGATTTCAATCCACAGCGATGTATCACCGGGTAAGGGTAAGAACCCCAGCGCGACTGTGCCCATGTATGCTGCGTGCTGAGGCTGCAAGCTGTCTAAAAATACATAACTGCGTAGTTCGATACCCAAGATTTTGATCTCCGAACATTAGGTAAAACAATATGCTGCAACATCTGAGTTTACCGTTTTGAGGGATGAGCGCATAGAAACGATTGTTGGGGTTGCTTTGTGGGGGGTGGTTGATTGCGTTTTGCTAGTTTTGAGCGATCGCTCTCTATCGGTCTAGGAAACCCTGTTTTGCCTTATGGGGAGCGATCGCCCGCGATAGTTTCTTAGTCAAGCGGCATTTGGCTGATTAATTAAGAGCGCGATCGCTTAACTTTCTCTAGCGAGAATATCCCACAAAAGCGCGATCGCAAGCCGTGAAAAAATTAATCACCCCCGCCAAATCAGCCAATTTCTCAAGCGACCACTACTTTAATTACTACCACCAACCAAAAAACCAGGTCTTAGCAGATTGCACGCGGACGAATCCTCAAACTGGTAACTTCTCACCACACCAAGAAAGCTATTTTTATTTAACTGAAATCAGTGTAGTTGGCCAGTATTAAGCAAATGGCAGACCCAGCTCAACACTGCTGTTAGTTCTGCTAAACCATCCTTACGGAAACTCCCATTACATCTATGAGCCAATCAATTTCTGTATATGAGTCACCAGTTGAGGAACAATTGCCTCAAACATTACTGCAAACCGACAAAATCTCTAACTATGACTTGATTTTGCGAGCTAGAGAGGGTATACGTCCCGATCGCGCAATCTTTAGCGAACTTATGCGCCGATACCAGTCCCACGTCGATAAAATTTTATATCACTTGGCTCCTGACTGGCAGGATCGGGCAGATTTAGCGCAAGAAGTCTGGATTCGAGTTTATCGCAACGTCAATCGCTTAAACGAACCCGAAAAATTTCGCGGTTGGTTGAGTCGCATTGCCACAAACCTGTTTTACGATGAACTGCGTAAACGAAAACGGCTGTCTCATCCCCTATCCCTGGATGCGCCGCACATCACGGAGGACGGCGATATAGGATGGGAAATTGCCTCCAAAGATACCACCCCAAACGAAGATTTGACAAGGCGGGAATTTTACGAGCAGTTGCGCGAAGCTATAGCCACTTTGCCGCATGCGTTCCGCACGACTATAGTTCTGCGGGAAATCGAGGGGATGGCTTATGAGGAAATTGCTCAAATTACGGGCGTTTCTTTAGGAACCGTCAAGTCGAGAATTGCGAGAGCTAGAGCTAAATTGCAATCACAACTGCAAAACTATCTGGATGGAAATTAGTGTAGGGTACGAGGAGTGAAAACAATTTTCGTTGCCAGATTGGGGACAGTTTTTCTGGTGCAACCTTCCAGCCAAAACTAGCGCAGGAATGTTGCTTTGCAGAAAGCTGTCCTATTTATATAAAATTATTCCTTGGGTCTTCCAGGCTGCAAAAATGTTTAAAAATCAAGCACTAAACGTTTAGAGCGTTATTTTATTGAAAGTTGCGCCGCTAAAAGAACGACGAACCAAACTTGACGCTTTTAGTATTTCGTAGTATAGTGTAGTATAGAGATTGTGAATGCCGAGGATCTCGACACTTGAAGTGCAAGCCGCTTATCCCGAATTAAAATTCCCAGCTCTTAAAGCATGGGTGGGAACTGTGCGAGGGCTTTATTTGTTGCCAAGGGGCAACCGCGTAATGTAATTCGCGGGCGGGGGTTCGATTCCCTCCCTCGGCTTTAGACATTATGGTAGAAAATTTCATTTTTTTAAGGATGTTTATAAAACGGTAATTTCTCCCGCAGGCTATACCCGAAAATGTCGCATCACAGCCTGTTAGGATAAGAAAAAATTAGGGCAAAAAGATATAGCATCCGTGATGAAGCTTTAGAGCAGTGTTAGAAAAATGATTTAAAAGTTGACTTTCTAAATAAAGAATTGAGGACTGCCACATCTAAGTTTAGTTAACTCGTAGTGTAGGTAGCGCCCCCTATTAGAATCAGAGGTGGCGCCGCCCACCCTAATACTGCTAGTTAGAGGTTTTTAGTATGGATAGAAAATTTTTGTTATCAGCTGATAACATAACTTACGAATTCGCTTCAGGAAGAACGCTATTTAAAGGAATCAGAGCCGCGATCGCTTCTGGGGATAAGGTTGCGCTTATTGGCTCTAATGGTGTAGGAAAGTCAACTTTTATAAAAATTTTGGCTGGTCAAATTCTACCCACTTCTGGCGAAATAGTTCGCGATCGCGCTGTTTATTACCTTCCTCAAATCAGTACAATTGCACAAAATATCAAAGAAAATAGCGTCTTAAACTTTCTCAGCTCCTTATCAGAAGAATGGTGGGAAATCGGGAATATATTAGAGGCGAAGTTAGGAACATCGCTTGATATGTCCCTACCTGTCGGAAGTTTAAGCAGCGGAGAGCTAACTAAGCTATTTTTAGCGATTGGTCTATCCACAAAGCCTAGCCTGCTATTGTTGGATGAACCAACCAACCACATGGATTTCGCGGCTCTAGAGACTTTAAAAAAGTTTCTTATTGAATTCAGCGGAGCTTTCGTAATCGTCTCGCACAAACCTTTTTTTCTAGACCAAGTTGTAAATACAACCTGGGAATTAAGCGAATCTGGACTTAAGGTTTACGGCGGTAACTATTCTGCATACAAAACTCAAAAAGAAACAGAATTAGAAGTAGCCTTAAGGACGCACGAACTAGCCAAAAAAGAACTCAAACGTGCCAGAGAATCAGCCTTAGAAGAACAGAAACGTGCTGCACGCTCTAAAAGAGAAGGACGCTTGCAAGCTCATGACAGAAGTATGGGTAAAAGCGCAAAACGTTACTTTGAATCAAGAGCATCAGCTACTGCTGGAAGTGCATCAAAAAAACATGAAGCAGCAGTAGCTAAAGCTACCCAAAGCTTAATAGAGTCGAAAATTCAAACCAATAAAGCCACTCTTGTCCATCTGGAAGAAGGAAGTAGTAAAAAGGGAAAAAGCTTGATTGATATTCAAGGTGCAGATCTCAAAATTGGCGACGAGTTTTTGCTTAAAGATATACAGTTTCACATCTCATCGGGAGAACGAATTGCAGTTTCCGGCGCTAATGGTTCGGGAAAGTCAAGTTTGGTTAAAGCAATTCTAAGTAGTGGTAAGGGAAATTGCCCAGCTACCCTTGAGGCGGGTAAAGTTTTAATGTCAAAAGATATAAAAGTTGTATATCTTGACCAAACTTATGATTTGGTAGACAGAAATTTAACGGTTTTGGGTAATATGCAAACAGCTAACTCAAATCTGGAATATCAGCTTTTAAGACAACAGTTGGGTCACTTTCTATTTTTCAACGATGAAGTAAATAAAAAGGCTGACCTGTTGAGCGGGGGTGAGTTAGCTAGGCTGGCGCTGGCTACGATTAGTATCTCAGAAACTGATTTGCTCGTTTTGGATGAACCTACAAACAACCTGGATTTAGAAACAGTTGCTCAAATTGTCGAAGCTTTATCTGAGTATGAGGGGGCTATTTTAGTTATCTCACACGACCTAGATTTCTTGAGCAAAGTTCAAATAACTAAGGCTTTTAAAATTAAACATAAAGCTTTGCAAACTACGGTCTATCTTCCTGACAAGCAAGAAGAGTATTATAGAGAGCTACTGGAGTAGCGATCGCCACCCTCAATCTTCACTATAACCATTAAGCCAAAAAGATGCCGAGGCCATTATGAACCTTCGCCGCCGTATCAGGAGAACGATTTAAAAGTTGACCCCCCAAGTACAAACTTGTAGAACTACCACCGTCTAAATTTAGGGCATCAACAGCCCCTAGTTGATGCATGAGTTGGGCAGTTTCTGTTAAGTTTGGGCCAGCCCCGCCGATGCGGTTGTGAACGGTAACGACGAGCAATTCACCTGCTGCTGTAGTACCGACAGCGCTGCGAATAGCAGCTTGTTTTACAAAAGCATCGCTAAAATTTTCAGCCTTAGCATCTAGAATAATTTGACCCCCAAGCATTAGCAATGGCCCTGCACCTAGAATGTTAGGAAACTGATTAAAATCAGCAGGTACAGCGCTGCTTTCTATTTGCAATTTTGTACCCGCAGCTAAAGGATTTGCTGTTTCAGGAGTGGAACGCAGAGTCAGTAAGTAACCGTCGCGGGGAATGGCGATCGCAGTTCGATTTTCTGCGCCTCCTGGTATCTGATTGGTAACTTGGTTGTTCTGGACAACTATTAAAATTTCATTCGCGTTCAATGGCGTGTAAGTAGCTCCCCAATCAGGCGTATAACGAGCAATTCCACGCTGAACGTAGCCACTATTAAACAACACAACGGGCAAGCGCTGTGCAGATGAAGTAATTAGAGTTTCTTGAACAGTAAGACGACCCATTTTAACAATGCCTGAATCATCCCACGCGATCGCGCCTCGGTTGAGAATTGGGCTGGATAACCACCGCCCCTCGCTACGAATTGCTCCCAAAGGTAATAAACTATTCCTATCGAAAAATCCTCCATTGATTGCTGCTGATACCTGAGATTTATTTGCAATCTGGATTAACGGAGCAGTTCCCGTCACGCTATTTTGAGCGAGCCAAATTGGTCTGAGGGTAATTCCAGAAGAGCGCAAATTCAGACTTAGCCAAAATACAGGAAAGCGATCTTTCCCTAATGTGAGATACTGCTGTCGCCAACGCAGCCCAGAACTCCACAAAATATCTCGTTCTACCAAAGCATCAGATCGCAACTCTATAACTGCACGATTCGGGTTATCTAAAATTGAAGTGCGAACTCCCAAACCATCCGGAAGATTTCCTCGAATAATGGTTTTATTCCGATCGCTTTCAACAGTTGGAGGTAATGATTGGTCTTTGCTAATCCCTGTTTCTCCCTCATTCTTATCACCAGTTGGCTGGTGATTTATATTGACTGGATTTGGTTGCGGTTCGACCGGACGAGGTTTAAAACGTTCTAGAATAGCTGGAGCGGGCAGAGCATCGATTGTGGCTATCCATTGCTGCTTTTCTTGACGTATTTGCCAGGGAGTAGCACGATTCAAGTCAACTACAATTTTAGAGCCTGGAGATTGCTCTATAAAGGTGACGTTTTGTACTAGCGCATCGCCTGTGACAAGACTGAGAATGTTGTCTTTAAACTCGATTTTCCAATCAGCAGCATTAGCTAAATCGCTGATATCCAAATAGCGATATGCACCCTCCCGCCGTGTTGCTAATATTGGGGGGTTAGCAGATAGGGAAAACCATTCTACAGGTTGTTTAGTTGCATCGTTGGTATTGAGTAGCTCTATTCCTATAATTTGCTTAACTGCATCAGCGATCGCTGTGCGTAAAGACAAGCCAGAAACCCACTGAATCCAAGGGGCGGTTATAGATTTACCATTTAAAGAAAGATTTGTTCCTTGACGAACGATTTTAGGGGTAGAAATTTCTACTATATGATCGGACGCGATCGCTGGTAATTGCTCTAGAAAAACTAAGGCTTGATATATAAAAGCTGCTACCTCGCCTCGCGTCGCCCCTCGGTTAGGATTGAGTATTTTAATCCTGGGGTAGTTAATAACAAATTTAGCACGAGTAGCAAGGGCGATCGCATCTATTGCATACCCAGGAATTTCACTTGCATCTTGATAAATCTCTGGTAAAAAAAGTGCTTTAAGAGTTATCCCTGCTGGCGCTGCTATTCCTAAGCCACTTGCCAAGGAAACCAAAACTTGCACCCTGCTAATGTTGTCGTTTGGCAGAAAGCGTTTGTTGGGGAAACCCGATATAAACCCAGTTTCAAAAGCTTTTTGAATCGCACTCGTTGCCCAAAAGTTAGAGGGAACATCCACCAAGGGGACATACTGGCGCACTTTTGGTTGGCTAAATGCTTTTTGCAATATAGCTGCAAATTCAGCCCTAGTCATGGCTCGATCCGGTCGAAACGTGCCATCGGGAAATCCGTTGACGACGTTTTTTGTCAGCAAGCCTTGAATAAAAGGGCGTGCCCAATGATGTTGAATATCCGATAATTGCGGTGAGGGACTAACCATAGGTAACGGTGTTTGCATGCACTGCTATTATCGCATTTTGCTGTTGCCTAACCTTAATATTTTCCCTTTATTCGATGAGTGCAAGCCAATTAATTTCGGCAGCCAACTTTAGTATTTATCTGATGTTTAAATATTCTTTGCCTGCAATCAAATGTAAAAAATTATTCAGTTTTTTCCTTGAATCTACTTTTGTAAGCAGAATAAAAAATAGGTAATATCAATTTTATTTATTGCGAAATTAACAGCATCAGGGAAACTTACACCTTAACAATAATAGGGTCAGTGCGTTAAAACGAAAAGTAAGATATCATAAACGCTTTAGTAGCGATATATATAACGAAGTATCAATCGTACCTCATTAAACTGGTAACGCCATGAGAGCAATAATTATTGAAACGCTCATCAATAATTTACAGCCATTAGATTTTATTTTAGCGCTATGGCAAGGAGGCTCTGCCGCACATGGATATACAGATGAGTGGTCAGATATCGACATTGTAGCGATCGCTGAGGATAATTGCGTTCAAGAGACATTCGATATAGTTGAAAAATCTCTTGAAACTATTTCTCGTATTCAATTCAGATGGCGAATTCCTGAACCGACTTGGCACGGCCATTCGCAATGCTTTTATCAATTAGAGGAAGCGAGTCCCTTTTTGATGATTGATTTTGTCGTTATGAAGCGAAGCAGCCCTAATAATTTCTTAGAGGTGGAGCGACATGGAACAGCCGCGATCGCATTTGATAAAGCTAATCTTGTAATTCCAAAAGCTCTGAATCGGCGCCAACATTTTGAGGAAATGAAAGCCAGATTTGAGACTCTAAAGAACAACTTTGATTTTTTGCAAGTATTTGTTAAAAAGGAGATAAATCGGGGGCGGTTGATAGAAGCGAGCGCTAACTACCACAACTATACTCTTCAACCTTTAATTGAACTGTTGGGAATGCTGCACCGACCGAATAGATACGATTTTAAAACGAAATACTTTAGCCGAGATTTCCCCCCTGAAGTCATAGCCCGCTTGTCGCCGTTTTATTGTGTCAACGATCTTGCTGACCTTGACGAAAAACAGCGGAAAGCAGAAGTGATATTCGCTCTTACTTTACCAAGTGTAGAAGAGGTTTTTCAAAGAGAGCTAGGATAGCGATCGCCTAAAAAAAAAGGGTCTAGGTAGGAATGCTAAACCCTATCTCTAACTTACGCTTCTAAAACGTGGCGGATGCGCCGTTCTAAACGTTCTAGATCCAAGCCTCCTTCATCGCGGCTGATACGGCGTACAGTCGCGTTGACGTTGTTTAGATCTGTCAATAAATCTTGCAGGATTTCCTGCTGCTGACGCGCCTGCGTAACCTCTCGCGGCTCTTGCACCAAGTCGCGCACAATAGTGTCTTCAGCCCGCGAAGCAATGACGGGATTTGTTTGTCCTTCTAGATGCACAAAAGTCCGTCGTCCTGGCCCGCGATCTTCCTCAATCGGTACCACCGCTGTCACCTGATCGGAGCGAACATATTTGCCGAATCCGAGATGTACCAGCACGGATGATTGTATCTTCATTAAGCTTGATGTTTCTTTGTTGACTTATCTTTATTTTAACGTCTGCAACAATGACTTATAAGCCATATTCAGTGCGGAACATACACCTTAACAGGTAGGGTTTTAACCATTAATATTTTGCGGATGTTTAAGCAAAATTGTATAGCGGTCTATTTTATTTTTTAAGCTAAGATATTATTTTGAATAAAAATAATATTTTTGATAAAGGATATTCCTTAAAAATTTCACCTGCGGAGTTCAATCGTAATTTTTATAAGGGGGTGCATCTCACTTTTGTAATCTCATAAATTCTAAAAGACTTAGCATTACCGATATACCCCTGAAAATCCTGACTACAAAACGCGAATTTTATGTGGAGGGGGTTTGGGGGACGCACCCGTCCCCCAACGGGGGGTTTGGGGGGAGACCCCCCAATTCCGGGTTTTTCCTAATATTTGCAAAAACGAGATTCTCTCCTTCTATAATCGCTCTGCATACCGGGAGCGGAATATGATTTATGGCTAAATCCATGCACAGAATACGGATTTAAAGCAGAGGGCTTGATGAAGCTACAGGCTCTAAATTAATGAGTTTTGTAAACTGCGATCGCTCAAGTGGAACATGGTGTAGTATATTACTACAGCCGATAGTTAAAAACCATCAAAGGGGGAAAAGTATGTCGGATATTGTTGCCATTGAAACCACGATGACCATCAGCACACAATACGCCGCCCTTACAGAGTTTTTAAGTTAATCATTCCCATGCACCTGAATGAAATCCACAATTCCTCTGTGAGTTTGGCGGTAAGCCCAAAAACACATCGAGGAAACTTCAATGAATTTAGAGCTGTTAGGCTGGAATAGTTTTTTTGCAAAAAACTGTAACAGCCATTTGCAACAGGGATACACTGTTGGTCGAGTTGCTATTGAGCAGAAAAACGCTTACATCCTCTACACGGAACTTGGAGAACTGTCAGCAGAAGTAAGTGGAAAAATGCGCTACCAAGCGTCCGGGCGCAAAGATTTTCCAGCGGTAGGGGATTGGGTGGTAATTAGCGTCACCAACGGCGAACCAAGAGCAACAATTCACGATATTTTGCCCAGAAAGAGCAAATTTTCTCGCAAAGCAGCAGGCGCGCAGACGGAGGAGCAGATTGTTGCAACCAACATAGATACCGTATTTTTGGTATCGGGGTTGGATCTGGATTTCAACGTTAGAAGAATCGAACGCTATTTGATTTTGGTTTGGGAAAGTGGCGCTAATCCAGTCATCATCCTAAACAAAGCCGACTTGTGCGATCGCGTCGAACAACGAAAAGCCGAAGTAGAAGCGATCGCTCCCTGCGTGCCAATTATTGCCTTGAGCGCCATCGAAAATCAAGGAATTGATGCATTAACAGCCTATCTAGGCGCGGGACAAACTGTAGCATTGATAGGGTCTTCTGGGGTTGGGAAATCGACTATTACCAATCAATTAGTAGGCTCGCAAATTCAAGCAATTCAATCTGTACGCCTTGGCGATAATCGCGGTCGTCATACCACGACATATCGAGAGTTAATCGTGCTACCTTCTGGCGGTTTGCTGATGGATACTCCTGGTATGCGAGAGATCCAGATGTGGAATGGAAGTGAGGGTTTTCAAGAAACCTTTACTGATATCAATACACTGGCACAACAATGCCGCTTCCGCGATTGCAAACACTCCAACGAACCGGGGTGTGCAGTGCAAGAAGCTCTATTTGATGGCACTCTGGACGAGCAACGTTTCCGCAACTATCAAAAACTGCAAGCTGAACTTGCATACAACAACCGCAAACAAGATCAAAAGGCGTCTTTAGCTGAGAAGGAGAAGTGGAAAAAAATCCATAAAGCTATGAGAAACAACCCCAAACGTTAAAGGCGATCGCGCTTTTATAAAAACATCACTTGCAATGATGTTCGCCGGGAATAAACACAAGCGGGGAAAGTAAGTCCTTTCCCCGCTTTATCCACAAGTAAGGGCGCGAGAAATTGCCTCGCCAGAACTGCGCTAGAAAAAAATTCACATTGTCACCAAGCAGAGTATAAATGGTTTATCGTACCATTCGCCTTATACTATGCTTGCTGCAATTTTATTTGACTTAGACGGGACTCTGGTTAACACCGACCCCTTCCACTACAAAGCTTGGCAAGAAATTTTGAGAGAATATGGCATAGAAATTGACGAATTTTTCTACAAAACCCGCATTAGCGGACGACTCAACCCAGAAATCATCGAAGACATACTCCCCCAACTGTCATTAGAAGAAGGCGTACAGTTTGCTGAAGATAAAGAAGCCCGCTTCCGCAATTTGGCACCATTACTCAAACCCTTAGCGGGACTAGATGAGGTAATGTCTTGGACAAAGCAATGCGGTTTAAAACGAGCGCTGGTGACTAACGCGCCTCGTAAAAACGTACATTTTTTACTATCGGTTCTGGGTTTAACTGAAAGCTTTGACAGTGTAATTTTGGCGGAAGAAGCTATTGCTGGCAAGCCAGATCCAGCCCCCTACCAGTTAGCACTTAATGACTTAAATATTACGGCGGAGCAAGCTTTAGCTTTTGAAGACTCGCCCTCTGGTATTCGGTCATCGGTGGGAGCGGGAATTCGCACTATTGGCATTGCTTCTACTCACGATCCAAAGGCTTTGTATGCAGTGGGAGCAGAGAAAGTAGTCCCCGATTTTACTGCCGAATCTTTGTGGACTCTGCTAAAGAGATAAATTGAATAGAACCTAACAGCTTGCTCACCGCGCGATCTGCGCTTCGCGATCGCTAATTTAACTCCTCTTGAGCCAGCGCCACTGCACCCCATAACGGTGCTTCATCCCCCAATGCAGCAGGGACAATATCAAAGTTCACTTCAGGTAAAGCTGTCTCCCGTGCAACGCGGCGCACCACTTCCCAGAATTGCGCCCCCGCCTTAGTTACGCCACCCCCCAACACGAAGAGTTGGGGATTTATCAAGTTTGCTGCATTGCCAATACCAACTCCTAATGCCCAACCCGCACGTTGCAGTATTTCTAATGCAAGTTCGTCTCCTTGTGTCGCTGCCTGACTTATTAATTGTCCGGTTATAGCGTCCTCGTTATTATTAGCTAAACTCCGCAATATTTCTCCTCTCAATGGTTGCTTGTGCAATTCTTCCCGCGCCGCAGCAGCCATGTAGGGGCCAGAAGCCAGCCTCTCGACGCATCCGCGTTTTCCGCATAAACAGATCGGCCCGTTGGGGTCTACAACTACATGACCAATTTCTCCAGCCATTCCCCCTGCGCCGCGCCAAGGATGTCCGTTGAGAATCCAACCTCCACCAACCCCAGTGCTGACGGTAATGTAGAACAAACTTTCATAGCCAATACCTGCGCCAAAGCGATGTTCTCCTAAAGCTGCAACATTGGCATCGTTATCGACGCTGACGGGTACTTGAAATTCTGCCTCTAAGATTTCGCGCAGGGGGATATTTCCCCAACCAGGTACGTGATGGGACAATCGCACCTTCCCCAGTTTGGCATCAACAGGGCCGCCAAAGCTAATGCCAATAGCAGCAGGTTTCTCTCCTTGGAGGAGATCGTGAATGAGCGATCGCATGTTTGCCAAGTCAGCCTTCGCATCTGCATCGGCGGGTGATAACATCCGTTTGTGCGATCGCCACTCTCTCTCACCAAAATGTACAATTGCCGCAGCTAGCTTTGTGCCGCCAAAATCCAGAGCTAAAATCGAGCGAGGGGCTTCTTTGGGATTGTTTAGTGATTGAAACATAGTTAAAAATTCAACAGTCCCACGAAGGTATGAGACTACAGAATAATTTTAAGTATGTTTTAGGATTCCTATAGATCCAAGTTGGAGTAATTTTGGTGGGCATTGCCGAGCTACATTTAATTAAGGATTGGCGAGACTACCACTTTTTGTAGGACAAAAACTTTCCTGACATCACAAGTTTAACGCGATCGCCTTTCGGATCTTCCTCTTTCTCCACATCTAAAGTAAAATCAATCGCGCTCATAATACCATCGCCAAACTTTTCCTGGATGACTTCCTTAAGCGGCATCCCATAAACCTGCATAATCTCATAAAATCGATAAATCAGCGGATCTGTAGGCACAACTGGCCCCAATCCCTTCAGCGGACACTTTGTTATTTCTTGAACATAAATTTCGTCCAGCCCTAACGCATCAATTAGTAGCTTGGCCTCCTCTAGAGAAGCACTTGCTTGACGGTATAGCACTGCTGCAATCCAGACCTCATCTCGTCCTAATATCTTTTCCAAATCCGTAAAACTCAGGCCCATGTCTTGTTTTGCAGCTAAGAGCTTCTGAGTAATTTCTGGAATTTCCATCAAACACCCCCCTAAATAATTTGGCAGCGATCTTAACCGATATAACAGATACTTTGTCTGTCAGGGAAACAGTTAAACTATCTCCTTTAACCAACAATCTATCCGTTACATTTGTTACTAGACGCTGCCAACTTTTAACCTAATAAAGCTTTTTAGGTGGGCAGTGCCCACCCTACTCAGAACTCATTTAGCGGTCAACCGAACCCATGATGATATCGATACTGCCCAAAATCGGCATGATATCTGCGAGTTTTACACCCTTGAGGATATTAGGTAAGATTTGCAGATTGACGAAATCAGCAGCGCGAATCTTCCAACGCCAAGGGAACACATTGTCATCACCAATTAGATAAATTCCTAGCTCACCTTTACCGCTTTCAACGCGGACATAGTGTTCGCCTTTGGGAATCTTGAAAGTAGGGGCAATCTTCTTACCAATAAACTGGTAATCAAAGCCATTCCACTCAGATTTTGGCCCTTCTGCCATGCGCTTGGCTTCCAGGTTCTCAAACGGGCCGCCGGGAAGTCCTTTGATGGCTTGGCGAATAATCTTCACCGACTCGCGCATCTCGCGAATCCGCACCTGGTAACGGGCGAAACAATCACCAGCAGTTTCCCACTGCACTTGCCAGTCAAAGTCGTCGTAGCACTCGTAGTGGTCAACTTTCCTTAAATCCCACTGGACGCCAGAACCGCGTAACATAGGGCCAGAAAGTCCCCAGTTAATTGCTTCTTCGCGGGTGATAGTACCGACGCCTTCAACCCGACGGCGGAAGATGGGGTTGTCGGTAATTAAACGCTCGTACTCATCTACTTTGGGCAGGAAGTAGTCGCAGAAGTCTTCGCACTTAGTAACCCAGCCATAGGGCAAATCGGCTGCAACTCCCCCAATACGGAAGTAGTTGTTGTTTACCATGCGATAACCAGTGGCGGCTTCCCACAGGTCATAGATCATTTCCCGTTCGCGGAAAATGTAGAAGAAAGGAGTCTGAGCGCCAACGTCAGCCATGAATGGGCCAAGCCACAACAGGTGGTTGGCGATGCGGTTCAGCTCCAGCATGATGACGCGGATGTAGCTGGCGCGTTTGGGAACTGCGATATCAGCGAGTTTTTCTGGCGCGTTGACCGTGATAGCCTCGTTGAACATACCCTCAGCGTAGTCCCAACGGCTGACGTAGGGTACAAACATGATGTTGGTGCGGTTCTCGGCAATTTTTTCCATGCCGCGATGCAGGTAGCCGATTACTGGCTCGCAATCTACTACATCTTCCCCATCGAGGGTGACAATCAACCGAAGTACCCCGTGCATGGAGGGATGGTGCGGTCCCATGTTCAGCACCATCGGTTCGGTTCTAGTTTCGATTTGTGCCATTGTTCAGCAATTTCTCCTTGATGCTGGTTTGAGCCGCGAGGGTCGATTCTTATGGTCTGATGTTCTTTATCGCACTTGGACTTGTGCGCGAACATCTCAACTCAACAGGCCTTGCCTAGTTGGGGGCGCGGTCTACTTAATGCTTAATTTTATTGAGTTTCTTTAATTATATGGAGTGACGGGCTGGAAAATCGGTTAAGGCTGCTCTAGGTAATTGTTAAGCGATCGCGGGGAAAGTCACAATAAAGGGAGCGCTTATTTATCGTCGCTAGATTTTGCTGATGGATTTGAATGACTTGAATGCGATCGCTCCTCCAGAGCCTCCTACAGAAGCTCCCGCTTTTGTACATATCTCCGTCCTCAGTCGAGAGTTAATCGCAGGATTAGCTATTTCTCCGGGAGGGCATTACCTCGATGCGACTGTCGGCGGCGGCGGTCACAGTCGCTCTATCCTTGAAGCCTCACCCGATGTCCGCATTACTGCTATTGACCGGGACGAACAGGCGATCGCTGCTGCTTCTGCTAGCCTCGCAGATTATACCGCAAAAATTGAATTTTGGCAAGGAAATTTTGCCGATTATGAGCCGCAAGAGCGGAAATTTGATGGAATTATTGCCGATTTGGGCGTAAGCTCTGCCCAATTCGATATAGCGGAACGCGGCTTTAGTTTTCGCCACGAAGCTAGCTTAGATATGCGGATGGATCGGCGACAACCTCTAACAGCAGCGGAAATAATAAACCGCTGGGAAGAGGCACAACTTGCAGATATCTTCTTTAAATATGGAGAAGAGCGGCTATCGCGGAGAATTGCGCGGCGGATTGTAGAAAAGCGCCCCTTTAAGACAACAACAGACTTAGCCTACGCGATCGCAGGTTGCGTCCCCCGCCAATATCGGTATGGCAAAATTCACCCAGCCACCCGCGTCTTTCAAGCACTGCGGATAGCAGTTAACCAAGAATTAACATCGCTAGAAAAATTTTTGAATAAAGCACCAAATTGGCTAAAGCCAGGTAGCAAAATTGCGATTATCAGTTTTCATAGTTTAGAAGACAGATTGGTAAAGCATGGATTGCGAGAATCGGAGATATTGCGAGTATTAACTAAAAAACCAATACTGCCACAAGAAGATGAAATGGAAAATAACCCGCGATCGCGTTCTGCCAAGCTGAGAATAGCTGAACGAATTGCAGAATCATGAGTTATCAACTATCACTTCAAAGTTCTTATCCCGCGTGGCAATTCGACGCGAAACGTAGAGCCTACCCCCAACTCGCTTTCTACCAAGATATCGCCGTTCATCATGCGAACTAAGCGATCGACAATAGCTAACCCTAAACCAGTACCGTTGCGATCGCGTGTCAGGAAGTGATTAACTTGGCGGAATTCCATAAAAATATTTTCCAAGTCAGACTCAGCGATGCCGATGCCAGTATCTCTGACAGCTATCCCGACTTTATTTGAGGATAGTTCATAGACCTCAACGCACACGCTGCCAACGTCGGTGAACTTAATCGCATTGGAGATAAGATTAATCAAAACCTGTCTCAGACGAACTTTGTCATTGACAACAGAAATCTTATCGCGATCGCACTTAAAAGACATTTCCAAATGCTTCTGAGTCGCCAGACTATGCAGTTCTTCAACCGTATCCGTCACCGTTTCAACTAGGTTAAACTCTTCCGGTTGGAGTTCCAGACTTCCCGACTCTAACTTAGAGAAATTAAGGATATCCTCAATCAGCGTCAACAAATGTTTCCCACTGTTAAAAATCCGCTCCACCATATTTGCTTGGCGTTCGCCTAGCTGATTATTCGGTTGGCGCAACAGCAGTTGAGAAAAACCCAAAATCGCATTCATGGGAGTACGCAGTTCGTGAGACATGAGGGCCAAAAACTGCGATTTCAGGCGCGTTATTTCTACCAATTCCAAGTTTTCCAGCTCATAAGAGCGAAGTTTTTCCTCGGCTTCCTTGCGGGCGCTGATGTCGCGTATCATCCAGCGCAGGGTAACTCCATCTCTGGTGTCGCCGACAGCAGCTACAGTCAAGGCAGCATCAAAATCCTTACTTCCAGGGCGTTTCAGCAGCACATCCCACTCCTGAACGCCGCTTGCGGTACGCAACTGCGTGAGATGGTTACGAAACGACCGACGGCACTCCTCAGCCACAAAAATGATTATCGGTTTGCCGACTATATACCTTTGCGAGACCCCAAAGAGAGAGGCGGCGGCGCGGTTGGCTTCCCAAATCTTTCCATTCGCATCTGTCACTAGGTATCCGTCTGGCGCAAACTCAAATAGCTCATGGTAGCGCTGGCGTTCTGCTTCCACTACTTCGCGCGTCGCTATTAATTCCTCATTTTGCTGGCGTAACTCCTCTTCAGCGACGTGCAGTTCTTCCAAAGCGGTTTGTAGTTCTGCCCACGATAGCGCCATCAGTTCTGTTTTGCCGCAGGGCGATTCCCTGACGTGCTGCTTTAGTGCTTCCGTCCTCTGCCGTGCAGCCTCTATCTTTTGAGTAAATTGGTCTGTTTGAAGGTGGGAAGTCATATCGGTTTGATGTTAAACTCTACGATCGCCAAGTTGCAGTTTGACCAAGTTAGAAAATAAGATTAGCGAAAACGCTTCAAACCAGCAGGTAAAATACACAAAGATTTTCACTTTTAGATTCAACTGCCGGGGAATTGGCTCGCTAGCGTCAGCGAAGCGAAGTGCATCAGCACGTTAGCGCAGATCGCATCCAGCCGCTGCCTAGAAGAATTTGGATGCCTTTACATCCCGGAGTCAGCAAGGGCTGACGTTAGTCACCAACATTGTGACCCACTACAATTCAACGGCGCGGTAGTACTGATAGATTTGGGAAATAATGCGATCGCTCTTAAAGTTTGCCAAGTGCAACTGTGGTCAATATAAGGGACACTATTCTCTGATAGCAATAACCACTACACTTATGAATCCGCTTTGAGACTGATAGAAACTAAACTAAAGTCTGAATATATTTTTGAGGCGATCCCGGCGACAATGCCACAACGCTAATTTTCCTTCTCAATCAACAAAATTACGCCATAAATCTCCGTTTTTGCCATTAGGGGTGAAAGGGTGACTTTACACTTAATCTTCCTACCACAACGATTTATAGCCTCCAGCGTTACTTGGCGATCTTGCGCCTTTCCTGCTAGGCATAGGCAAATGCGCTGTCTGAGTTCCTCCACTGGCAAGCCAATATCCAAATGCATAAAATTAGAAGCCTTAACTTCTTCGCTCCGCAGCCCCCACAAATCCTCCGTCTGGTGGTTCCAAAGCTGGATGTGCAAATCTCTATCCACAACTACGACAGCAATTTGCAAACTAGCCAAAATAGTCTCTAACAACCCGTTCGCTTGGCACAATGCGTCCTTGTGCTGATGCAGTTGTTTGTTATCTATTAAAAGCTCATCCTGGCTCGTCTCCAGTTCTTGGTTGGTTGCATGCAGCTCCTCTGTGATAGTTTGCAGTTCTTGATGTGCGGCGAACAGTTCTTCTTTTTTATGCTGCAATTCCTGATTTTTTAACTGTAATTGTTCGATAGAGTTTCGCAGTTCCCTTTTAAACGTTTCTATCATATAGTTCTGATAGTGAAAATAGTGTTGAGAATAGTCATCTTGCCTGATGCGTACTTGGTGAGTTAATAGGGGCAAAATAAATTTCCCCCACTTCCCTTTACTCTTCTTTTCCCAAAGCTATAATACTCATCCAAAACTACCTTAAACCCCTGGTTTTTTGGCAAGATTGAAAGCGTTTACATATGTTATTGCCACGCCATCAATTGCCGTTGCAAAGTTTCTAGGGTTGTAATAATCTCTGCGTTCATTCAGAATCTCCATTCTGCTCATCCATCACCAAAATTGCTCCCCTAATCTCTGTGTTTATCCCCAGCAAAGGCGTACAGCTAACTTTGCACTGAATCGTCCTACCGCGCCGATTTATGGCATCAAGCATAATGTAATGATATGAGTATTCCCCTACTAGGCAGCCGCGAATGAGCTGTCTGAGTTCCTCGACGGGCAACCCAATATCCAAATTCAAAAAGTGCTGTCCCTGGACTTCTTCGCTCCGCAACCCCCATAAATCTTGAGCTTTGTAGTTCCAAATCTGGACGTGGAAATCGCGATCCACCACTACGACTCCGCCGCGCAGGCTGGTCAAGATAGACTCTAAAAATGCATTAACTTGGTTGAGTTCTTCACTGCGTCGGCGCATTTCATCGTTTACCGCCTGCAATTCTTCGTTAGTCGATTGTAGTTCTTCATTCATAGTCTCCAGCTCTTCATTAGAAGATTGCAGCTCCTCATTTGTTGTTTCTAACTCTTCATTGCTGGACTGTAGTTCTTCGTTAGTTGTCTCTAACTCTTCATTGGTCGCTTGGAGTTCCTCATAAGCCATTTCTAGCTCTTGGTTTGATTGTTGCAAATCCTCCTGTAGCCGTTTGTAGCGGGTGACATCGGTGAAGGAAATAGCGATGCCCAGCAGATTGGTGTTAAATTCCTGTAGAGGTGTGAACTGCACCTCTAGATAAATGGTGTCGCCACTGAGGGTTTTTACTTGAATATCCTTCAAGTTCACCACTCGCCGTTCGCTGTAGGCTTGTTCGATGCAGGAGCGCAACTCTAGGGGACGATAAGAAATTTCTAAATCTTGCAAAGGTCGGCCCACATCGTTGGCATTTAGGTTAAACATCCCTCTAGCAATCGTGTTTGCCAACACCAGAAAGCCATTAACATCTACAATTACTTGAGCGACTGGACTGCTATCGAATGCGGCTTCAAGAATACGAGTGCGCTCTGATAGAGTGCTAGCTAAGTCCCTATCGTCAGTCTGTGCCATAAGCAACAAGCGATCGCGCATACTTATCTTCGCCACTTTGGAAAACACGCGCCGCTTTAAATCTACTGGTGTAAATGTATTTGTGTAGGTGAGCAACATCTCTGCTTTGCCCAAAAATAGAAACCCTTGTTCGTTGAGCGCAAAGTGAAAGCGGGCAACTATTTTGGATTGGGTTTCCGCATTAAAATACATCAGAGTGTTGCGGCACACTAGCAAGTCAACGCGGGGAATTGGGGCATCAACTGTTAAGTTGTGACGCCCAAAAATTACCGAACGGCGCAGATCTTTACGAAAAGTGTAGTAGCGAGGAGTAACGCGCCCAGGCTGTAGCTCCCAAGAATTTTCAACCTCTGCGGGAGCCGTTTGGTTAACGTTGATGACTTCATATGGCTCGAAATACTTTTCGAGCATTTCCTGGGGAATGTTTGCGAGATCCTTATATGAGTAAATGGCTTGTCGTGCTTGAAGCAAAGCTTCCTCATCCAATTCGGTAGCGTAAATTTTCACTCGCTCGCGAAACTGTTCTAACCCCAGCACCTCGGCGATTACCATCGCTATTGTGTAGGCTTCTTCGCCGCTTGCACATGCTGCGCTCCAAACTCGGATGGGTTCGTGAAGTTGCTTGCGAGCGACAATGAGTGGAATAATTTCTTCCTTAAGGTAGTCCCACGTTGAGCGATCGCGGAAGAAGGAAGTAACGTTTATTAATAAGGTATTAAACAGGTGTATGTATTCATCGGGATGCACTTCCAAATAGTCTACATAACTACTGTAGGTGTCAATTTCTACCGTCTGCATTCTTTTGTTTACTCGACGCATCAAGGTCGAACGTTTGTACCCAGTGAAGTCAAAACCCCTGCTGCGTTTTAGGTAATCCAGCAGAGTTTCAAACTCTGGGTTGAGATTCGATATAGTCATAGGAAATTAATGATTAATAATTGCCCAATTGTTTAACGTTGATTATCCATTGATATTAACTATTAACTCTAGGGCGTAAACTTTTTAATTTTATTTTTGACTCGCCATGCTTACCAAAACAGCAGCAATTTCATTTAATGGTAAAATCGCATCCACCAGATCGGTATCAATGGCTGCTTGCGGCATTCCAAACTCTTCGGAAGATGCTCTATCCTGAGCGATCGCCCTTCCGCCCATTTTTTTGATCGCTCTCAAACCGCTAGCACCATCCTTACCTTTGCCAGTGAGGACAACGGCGATCGCCCGCTCTTTAAAACTAGCCGCAACAGATTCAAATAGTAAGTCAGCACTTGGACGGGAAAAATTCACCAATTCTGACTTGGACAGGGAGATGGTCTTGTCAGAGTTGACAAGTAAATGATTATTGGGAGGAGCGATGTATACTGTCCCCGGAAGCAATAAATCTCCTTCAACAGCCTGCTTAACCTCAAGAGAAGTTCGACGGCTTAATATCTCAGCTAGTTGACTGGCGTAGTTGGGGTCTAGGTGCTGTACGATAGCGATCGCTGCGGGAAAGTTTTTTGGCAAGGCAGACAAAAGTTCGGTTAAAGCCTTCAACCCTCCGGCAGATGTAGCGATCGCAACTAAGTTAATAGTCGCTTGAACGTTGGAAGTTAAGGAATTATCCTTTAACTTACCATTGCTCGTATGCCCATCAGCGCTAATATTGCTTGGCTGCCCTTGTTGGGTTTCCTGCCTTACATCGATGGTACCTTTCATCAGCAAATCCCGGATGATGGCGGCGTTCAGTTCGGCATCCTTTGCTTGGTCTTCATAACGCGCGGCTGACAAAATTTGCTGGCGATCGCGTGCCCTTTTCAACAGCCGATGCGACAGAGTCGCACGCTCCTCCAGCGCCCTAAAAGCATTCCACAATGCTGTTTCTAAGGCTTCAGATTGCTCTGCGAGCAGAGTATCTGCTGAATAGGCGTGACCAGTACGACAGCGGAAGCGGATCAGTTCTCCTTCACGCAGTTCCCAAAGTGCGCCCCCGCAGTCTGGACAGCCAAACCCTGAAGGCTTTCCAGGTCTTTTATCTTTATTTGCAGCAGCTATATCGAACTTTGCCATATCAACCTCCATTTGCATATCACCCGATGGGGGGTCTGCTTCTTCGCCGTCCACTGGCTCTTCAGTTAAGCTTATCAATCGCGAAGCGATCGCGGTTATGGGCAAAATACTATCTACATCTACATTTTCGATAGCGCTGGTTGGCATCCCCGTAAACATCGCCTCTGCGGGGTCCTGGACGATTGCTACTCCGCCTCGTTGTTTCACGGCTACGAGTCCGGCAGTTCCATCATCAAGAGCGCCGGATAAGACTACCCCAACCACTCGCCGCCCGTATACTCTAGCTGCCGAGCGAAACAGGGGATCGACTGCTGGGCGGTGGCTGTTCTCTCTGGCGCTTCGTGCTAGAGTAACGCATCCCTGTTTGACGAGCAGGTGGTAATCGGGTGGAGCGACGTAGATTTGCCCATTCTCAATCTTTGCCCCTTCTTGGGGGTGGCAAGCTCTCAAAGAGCCAGCGCGGGTAAGGATAATTGGGAGAACGCTCTTGCTGTGTGAGGGAATGTGGACAACTATAAATATTGCCGCAGGCAACTCGGCGGGCAAATTTTTAACCAGGTTAATAAGTGCTTCTACGCCCCCTGCGGAGGCTCCAATGACGATAATATCGTGGCGGGGCATTTATTTATCAATTGCAGCGATGTTAGAGATCGGTTTCTACTTTATAACCCTAGCGCAGTTAACGCTCCCGATTGTAGATGATTAACACCTTGTCACCCGATTTTGGATTTTGGATTTTGGATTTTGGATTGGCTCCGCAATCATCGGACGGAGCTTGAAATTCGGCAAATTTTTTTGATGATTCCCCTTGAAAGGGGAGGCTTGAAACCCCTTTTTTTCGGTCATTGTTGGCAGTCGATGCAAATTAAAGGCGTAATAGCTTAAACGCTAACTTGACGAGGAAACTCGATGAGGAAAGTAGAACCCTGACCGAGCTGGCTATCTACTGAGATTTTTCCCTTCATTAAATCCAGTAAGGATGTAGTTATAGCTAGTCCCAAACCAGTGCCGTAGTGCTTTTTGGCAAGAGCTTGATCCACTTGCCGGAATGCCTCAAAAATATGATCCAAGTTTTCTGGGGCAATGCCAATCCCCGTATCCTTCACAGCAACTACTAATTGGTCTGGCGATTGTTCGTAAACCTTTACCCAGACGTTACCAGTCTCGGTAAACTTAATAGCATTGGAAATAAGATTAACTAAAACTTGTCGCAGCCTGCCGCTGTCGTTAACAACATAAGGATTTTGCAGATCGATTTCGACATCCAATCCTAGTTGTTTTTGCAATGCCAAACTACGCAGTTCTTCTGCTGTTGCCCTGACAAGTTCTGCCAAATTTAATTCTTCGAGTTTTAGTTCTAGACGCCCAGCTTCTATTTTTGTGTGGTCGAGAATGTCGTCGATTAGAGCTAGCAAATGTTTGCCATTGTTGAGAATGCGTTCCACCATATCCGCCTGCTTGGATGTAAGCGATTCCAGGCGCTGGCGTAACAGCAACTGCGAGAAACCAATAACAGAATTCATGGGGGTTCGCAGCTCGTGGGACATGGTAGCGAGAAACTGACTTTTCAGCTTGGCGGCTTCTAGTAATTGCAGGTTTTGTAACTGAATCTGCTGTCGCTGGTTTTCTAGTTCCTCGTTTTGGTGCCCCAGCATCTTATTTTGGAGTTCTAAACGTTCCTCGCGCTCCTCTAAAGCATTGATCATTCTGGCATTGTTAATAGCGATCGCCGCCTGTTCTCCTACTGCGCCCAACAAATAGCGATCTTCGCCATCAAAGGCATGCACATCTTCCCAGTTACCAATAGCTAGGACGCCCAGCCGCCCAGCCTGCGCGGATTCAATCGCTACTACATAAATAGAGGCTGGTGACGAGCGCAATTTCTTACCCCTTTGCGCCTCTGCTCCTGTGTTCCTCTGCTTTTCTACCCCTTTACCCCTCTGCTCCCTACGCTGAATTAATTGAGATTCGCCAGTTGATAAGACCTGAGAGAGCCAACCTTCGCCCTCTAAAGCATCTTCGAGGCGCAATTCATCAGTGCGATCGCCTGCTAATACTGTCAGCGACAGCCCAGTACACTGGGGGTTGTGGAGCATGATGAAGCAAAACTGGGCACCTGCGATCGCTTCGCAAACTGTTTCCACCATCACCCGCAAAAGTCCCGGCAAATCGGTCAGTCGCTGGTTGAGTAAATTCGTTAAATGCTGGAGCGTCCGCAGTTGTTGCTGCTGTTCGCCCAAAATAATAATAGCCTTGCGTAAATTATCGCTTGCCTCCTGCGCCTCCCGTGCTGTTTTTGCATTTTCTATCGATAACGCTGCTCTACGAGCCAGATCCATAGCTAATGCCTGGTCTGAAATACCGTAGCGACGACCGGGGCGACTGTATGCAAACGAAATTGTCGCGAACGGTTTTCCCCGCACCACGACGGGCACAATCATATAAGACTTAAGCGCCAATGACCGCAGGAGTTCCAGGTGTTCGGCATCAAGGGCTGCATCCACCAGCATCAATTCGCTAATTTCTCCACACAAATCTGGTTCACCAGTCCGCAAAACTTTGGCTACACAGTGCTTTCCATCGACAGTAGGCGCATAGCGTTCTAGCAACTGTTGCACCTGCTCCTGTTTTGCCCCGTCTGTATGGGCAACTCCCACCGAACGAATCGCGCCGTCCGCTTCCAAAACTTCAACGATGCACAAATCTGCCATGTGAGGCACTGCCAATTTCGCCAAGCTGGAGAGTGTTTTTTCGTAGTCTAGCGAGGCGGCTAAGATGGTGCTGGCAGAGGCCAAAAAGCGCTCTTGTTCCTCAGCCCGCTTGCGATCTGTGATGTCGCTGATAATGCCTGCCATGCGGTAGGGTCTGCCCCTCTCGTCTCGTTGCGCTTTACCTTTGGCGATACAGTAACGATATTCTCCCGATGTATGAGACAGCCGCACTTCTATATTGAATTCTTCGTTGCGTTCCAGATGAGCTGTTAGTGCCTTGGTGAGGAGGGGTCTATCATCTGAATGCAGTAATTGAAAGAATGCCTCGTAAGTGTTTAGTTGATAATCCGCAGGTAGGCCGCTAATTTCATAGAAGCGGTCGTTCCAATAAATTTTATTTGTACAAAAATCCCAGTCCCAAATGCCATCGTGGGAGCCTTCTAGCACTAAGCGATAGCGTTCTTGTGCAACTAGCAATCGTTCGTTGGCTTGTGCTACCTCAATTTCAGCGTGATAGAGGCGAACGGCATTACGCAGACTGCGAGATAGACTTTCTGGCGAAACTTTGCTTTTTGAAATATAGTCCGATGCCCCAGCTTTCATAATATCGACGGCTGTTTGTTCGTCTCCCTGACCTGTTAGGACAACTAGGGGAACTTTGAAACCAAACGAGCGGATTTCTTTAACAAGGCTGAGTCCGTCGCCGTCGGGCAAGCGATAGTCTATGAAGGCACAGTCAAAATCCCGATGCTGTTTGAGCATAGCGATCGCGCTCTTACAGTCACACGCTTCTGTTAGAGCCATCTGCACGCCAGCAGTTTTTAACGACCTGCGAACCGCCATCCGGTCTACTTCGTCGTCATCTACTACTAGGATTTTGAGGGTTTCCTCCATAAAATTTGCTTTCAGTAGTGCTGAGGACTGAAGTTATCAACAGACGTGACGGGCGCTTTTACGGATTGCGACTGGCGATCGCCGGATAACCAGTTTTGATAATGCAGTAGTAACTCCCCTGGGATTGAGCGCTTTCCTTGAAAGCTTACATAATAATAAATTGCACGAATTACAGATTCTAACACCACTCTTTCGTATGATTTCAAACCTCTAATGCGGTAATAATGAAAATTTAGTATCGACATATTAACTTTAATACGCATAAAATATCAGTTTTCTAAATAATAGCAATCATATTTACTAATGTTTGATTGCTTTTTGCCATCGTTTCCAGGTTATAGACCGAAAGCAGCCCTTAAACCTGTTTTTATAGCATTTCATTGAGCGTCCAATACTTATTTAGCGTCGCCACTGCTTCCACAAAATTAGTAAATGTAACTGGTTTTACAATATAACCCGCCACGTTGAGCTGATAGGCTTCCACCTTATCTTTGTCCTCATTGGAAGTCGTCAGCACAATTACAGGTATTTTTGTGAGTTCCGGATCTGCCCGCAACTCGCGCAAAAACTCAATCCCCCCCATTTTAGGCATATTTAGGTCGAGCAATATCAAGCGGCGCTGGCTAGGAATCGGTGGAGAATCGCCCTCTCCCCGCAACATCGCCAGCGCCTCTAAGCCGTTATTGGCAACAAAAAATGGGTTAGTGATGTTGTTCTTTTTAAACGCTCGTCGCACGGTCATCACATCAACTTCGTCGTCATCAACAAGCAATAAATTTGTCATTTTCTCTTCCATAGCTAGCTTTTAGCGGGAAATGGGTAATACAAATTAGTCATCGGAACGGTTAAAACTTGAGTAGTGGGGTGAAGAGTTTAATGTTATTAATTTATAAACTCATAACTCATAACTGACCATTCCCCTATTTGCCATCACTTCTCATTCAAGATTGCTTTGGCCATGTGAAATAGAAAGTTGCACCCTGACCGAGTTGAGATTCCAGGCGAATCGTACCGCCTTTGTTTTCAACTATCTTTTTCACAAGCGCTAACCCTACGCCCGTGTTCTCAACCTTATCTCGCGCTTCCAGCGTCTGAAACATCACAAAAACTTTTTCGTGATATCGCGGCTCAATACCCCGCCCGTCGTCCGCTATAGCAAATTCATAGAATTGCCCCTTATCCCCGACGGATAACGTCACATTACCATCAACTCGACCGTGATGTTTGATAGCATTGCCAATTAGATTGGCAAACACCTGTTGCAGGGGTAATAATTCCGTCTTCAGCCTCGGCATAGGGCTGGCGATAGTGATAGTAAAACTTTTAGGCGGAGCAAGGGAATCGATAACATCTGCTATTAAAGTTGCAACGTCCACAAGTTCTACTGGTATCTTTACCCGTCCTACCCGCGAATACAGCAAAAGACCATCAATGAGGGCTTCCATCCTATTAACTCGCCCCCGCAGCAAGTTCATGTGTTGCTGTGTTTCCTCATTGAGGTAACTTTGCATATCTTCTTCAATCCAACTAGAGAGGTTGGCGATCGCTCTCAGGGGCGCTTTGAGATCGTGGGAAACTACATAGGCAAACTGTTCGAGTTCTTGATTGCGCTTCTCTAAGGTAGTGTTTGTGTTGGCTAAAGTAGCGCTCATGCGGGCTAACTCAAGGGCGCGATCGCGCAAAGCTTGTTCTGCCAATTTTCTTTCGGTAATATCGATGCACGAGCCAATATAACCAGCAAAACTGCCATCCGGTCCAAATCGCGGCGTTCCTCTATCAACAATCCAGCGATATTCTCCATCAGCACGCTTGAGCCTATATTCCATCTCAAAGTTATCGCGGGCATTGAAAGCAGTCATATAAATATCTAGGCGGCGCTGCAAATCCTCTGCATGAATGCCTTCTACCCAGCCATTCCCCAGTTCATCCTCTAGGCTGCGTCCGGTAAAGTTTAGCCAACCCTGATTTAAAAAATTGCACAGCGCATCAGTACCCGCTACCCACAACAACACGGGGGCGCTATCTGCCATTGTGCGAAATCGTTCTTCGCTTTCTTGTAAAGATGCGATTAATTGCGTTTTCTCCGCTTCTGCTTGTATGCGGTTGGCGAGTTGTTGTTCAACTGTCGCAAACAGCCTTGCATTATCGACCGCTAACCCAGCGCGGCGGGCAAGTTCAACAGCCAAAGCGAGGTCAGATTCATCGTAGTGGCGACCCGACTCGGCTGAAACGAAGGCGATCGCGCCCAGCGTCCGCCCCCTAGCAACCAGAGGCACTATCATCGTCGATGTAAATCCGACACCCCGCAGTATTTCTAGGTGTTCGGCGTCCCTTGCGCTGGCTACAATTACCTCGTCAGGCAGATCGGGATATAACTCCGGTTGCCCCGTCCGTATCACGTTGGGTACGCCATAGAGATCTTCCGGGTGCGGCGGGTAACGTTCGTGCAACTTTTGCGCCCACTCCACCTTTGACGGGTCTACATGAACAACCGCCAGTCTGCGGATTGTCTGGTCTTCATCGACTATATCGACAGCGCACCAGTCGGCAATATGCGGTACTGCCAGATGCGCTACTTTGGCGATCGCAGTTTGATAGTCGAGGGAGTTTGCAAGTTCCGAACTTGCAAGCGCCAAAAAATGTTCTACTTCCTCCTGGCGCTTTCTATCGTCGATATCTGTACACGTACCTACCCATGAAACAATCTCGCCTTGTTCATCTCGGATCGGTATCGCTCTGGCAAGATGCCACCGATATACGCCATCATATCGTTGGAAACGATGCTCTGTTTCAAAGCTTTGACCAGTCAGAACTGCTTCGCGCCAGCCATCCAAACACTTTTGCAGATCCTCTGGATGCACGACGCGCTGCCATCCCCAACCCTGAGTCTGCTCCAATGTCATTCCTGTATAGTCAAACCATTGCTGGTTGTAGTAATCTAACGCACCATCACGCTGCGCTGTGAAGACTATCAGGGGCATCGCGCTAGCTAAGTCGCGGTATCGTCGTTCGCTCTGGCGCAACTCTTCCTCAACAGTTTGGCGCGGGGTGATATCTAGAGCGAAAGATAGGACGGATACCAATTTGCCCGACGAGTTTACTAAAGCCGAGTTGTACCACTCGCAATGGACTACGGCGCCATTTTTGGTATAGTTGCGGTTTTGAGAAACATTGCGCTGTTCTCTACCAGCAAGTAATTGGGCTATTACACTATTGACTGAGGCTCGATCTTCAATAAATACAAATTGCCACTCGCTAGGATGTTTGCCTATAACTTCCTCTTGAGTCCACCCGAAAAGAGACTGGGCTTGCTGCGACCAATGCAATACTCGAAAGTTAAAGTCCCACTCTATAACTGCCAAGGGTGAGTTTTCTAAGTGCTGTCTTAGACGCTGGAGTTCAGCTTGTCGTAGTGCGGACTCTGTTTGTTGAACCCCTTCTGGCGGAATAGCTGAATCTTCCCCTGGCGCGATCGCTAGAGTTAATTTGCTGATGGTCTGCTTCTGGGGAGCATCGCGATCGTTAATTGTTGCTTGCTGGGTATGCCTTACCGCGTGGGTGAACCAACTAACCAGCAGCCCTCCGCATATCAACACCCGAATCGGCAGGTTCTCTTCTAGGACAGAACTCAACAGCATGAAGGGAGAGGCGGGTATGTCGCTACTCCTAAATATGGGTAAATAATCAGCGATCGCCGCCGCCAAAATAGTAGTAACCACCCCCGCCTTTATTCCGCCATACCAAGCGCTAACCATGATGGCAACAAACAATAGTAGAACGGGGGTTTCTTTTCCAGGAATTAGTGGGTCTACAAGCAGCACTTTAAGTAATGCTCCTAGCGTCAAGGCTAATATTGCCACCCTATAGCGTTGTAGCGGTAGTTGTATCACTGGCCGAACTCTCCCTCCTCCTTACCACAAGTTGCCATAACACCAATTGCCAGTCATCAACCACTAGGAAGATGAGCAAGTTTTCCGGACTTGTTAGTTCTAAATTTGTGTTAAAACTTTTACATTTTTTTAATATTTGTACGTGTAGCCTTCTTAATCTCTTGTTTGTTCTCAGATAAAGCTACTTTACTTTTAAATTTACAGTTATGCGATCGCATAATTAAAAGAGCAGCTAAGTTAATAACAATTCCTTATTTTAAATAAATTAATTTATGGATAAATACTTGATTTAAATAACGCAATGCCATAATATAGTAATTGTATTTGTCTAAATAAATGTTGTCTTAAAACAGGTAGTTGGAGCGCAAGGGACGATCGTCCCTTGCGCGGGGTCTAAAAGTTTAACAGGCAAGTTTAGTAGAGTAGCCCCAAATCAAAACTTAGCCTAAAAAATTTAATTAACCTGTATAAATTTTAATTAAATTAAAACAAACTAACTGCCTTAAATAATGTCGCCGTGTAGATTTAATTATTGAGATATCTAATCCAACATTAGCAAAGCTTTGCTACGTTACATATCACTTTTATAAAACCCTTACACGCCAAAAGACTTAGCATTAGCAATATACTCCTCAAAATCCATCCTAGAAAACGGGAATTTTATGTGGAGGGGGCTTGGGGGACGCACCCGTCCCCCAATGGGGGGTTTGGGGGGAGACCCCCCAATTCCAGGTTTTTCCTACTATTGGCAACAGCTAATTTACGCAGCCGTCCCCCAACGGGTGGCTTGGGGTGAGACCCCCCAATTCCAGGTTTTTCCTAATATTGGCAACAGCTAATTTAGGAATACTCTACCTCCTTGGGCCAAGTAAAGCGAAAAGTTGCTCCAAAACCAGCTTCAGATTCTAGGCGAATAGTTCCGCCTTGGCTTTCCACAATTTTTTTAACCAAAGACAAACCAATTCCAGTGTTTTCGACTTTATCCCGCGAGTCTAAAGTCTGAAATATACCAAAAACTTTCTCGTGGTATTGTGGGTCAATACCCGCCCCATCATCCGCCACAGCAAACTCATAAAAACCGGGTTGTTCTTGAACTGATATTGTTACCAATCCCTGCGGTTTATCGTGGTGTTTGATAGCATTGCTAATGAGATTGGCAAACACCTGTTCCAAGAGCAGACGTTCGGTGAATAAGATGGGCATTCCAGGAGCTATAGTGACGGTGAATGTTGCTGGAGGATCTAGAGAGTCGATAACTTCTGCGACTAAATTTCCAACTTCTACCGTTTCTGCTGATGTTTTCACACGTCCGACACGCGAATAATGAAGTAGCCCATTAATCAGGTTCTCCAAGCGGTGGACTCGTCCCCGCAGCAAGTCCATTTGGTGTCTAGTTTCATCATTAAGTTGGTCTTGTATGTCTTCTTCAATCCAACTAGAAAGGTTGGCGATCGCTCTTAGTGGTGCTTTGAGATCGTGGGATACAATATAAGCAAATTGGTCGAGTTCTTGATTGCGTTTTTCCAGGGCAATATTGGTTTGAGCAAGTATCGTACTCAGGCGGACTAATTCCTGTGCGCGATCGCGCCTTGCTTCTTCTGCTACTTTTCGCTCCGTGATGTCGTTATTTATTTCCAAAACTGCCATTGGTTCGCGCTCATCATCTACTTGTAAAGTCCAGCGCGAAGCTACATTAATGCGGGTTCCATCCCTCTTAGTGTAAATTAGTTCGCCCCTCCAGTACCCATCAACTAAAAACTTCCGCGAGATGTGCTTCAGCGGTTGAGGAAATTCAGTTTGTAGTAATTCGTGGGAACATTTGCCAATTGCTTCTTGCTTCTTCCAACCGTAAAGCCTTTCGGCACCTTGATTCCAATAAGTAATGCGATCTTTACAATCTCTAACTATTATTGCGTCGTTAGCCAAGTCAAGCAGCGCCGCTTGTTTTTGCAGAGTTTCTTCCCGCTCCTTGCGACTGGTAATATCGCTGACAATAGCAATATACAAACGCTGATTGTCTAAGTTGATTTCGCTAAAGGTTAATTCCATCGGGAAGAGTTGCCCGTTCTGCCGTTGTCCTATTGTTTCTTGCCTGCACCGTATTTTGGAATTATCGCTACCGATAAAATAGTTAAGAGTTTCAATACCATCCCCTGCTATTGAATTTGCGAGTAATAACTTAAAATTTTTGCCAAACACCTCGCTTGGTTCATAACCAAATATTAGGTGAGCAGCTTCATTGAAAGACTCAATGTCACCCTTATGATTGATTGTGATAATCCCATCAATTACATTGTCTAAAATTGCTTTAAGGCGAACGTTAGTGTCCCGCTGGCGCATTTGGCGCTCAATTAATTGCTGTTCCAGCCAGTCAAATAGATAAACGGCGGATAAAGAACCCAAAAAGCCAATCGTAGCGCTAGCTCCCAAAACGGCAGCGGTAAGTCGTTGTTGGCGGTCTAGATGCTGCTTGCTTTGCTGTAGTAGTAACTCCTGTTGGGATGAAAAATCAGAAATTTGCTGCCGAATTTCATCCATAACAATTTTGGCTTTAACAAGCATTGGCGATCGCTGTTTCGAGATCCTGGCTGTTGGCTCTAAGCTTTTTACCGCGTCGAGATTTTGTTTTAATAAACTAATTTCTTGCTGCGCCAGAGACTCAATATGCTCAACTTGTTGAAGCTGTGCGGGATTATTTTGGACGAGGCTATCGAGTTTATTGAGGGAATCTGGCAGAATAGCGATCGCGGCATCGTAGGGTTCCAGAAATTTCTCTTCCCGCGTCAGATAGTAACCCCGAATGCTAGTTTCAGCATCCACTAAAGCTGTCAGCGTTCGATTTGCCTGGAATATAGTCTGCTGAGTACGAGCCACATACTTTTGGGCATCTTCGGTACTGCGTTGCAGAAAAGTAAATGCTACAACTGAGGTTAACAGGCAGGTCACTGGGACAGCCGTAAGCAAAGTCCCCCTGCGTGCATAAGGCAGTTGCGACCAGAAGGCGTGCAGGTTATCAGTTCCAAAACCAGGCATTAGTAATAAGACGAAATTTGATTTTTATACTTCTTTCGATAGAGGCGCAATACACAGCACTGGCTATATTTCTATTCCGGCACGTAGCTTAGTAGTTTAAAGCGCTCGCCGCCAGAGAAATCCTCTCCTACGGCTATCCGTATGACTCCTAACTCGCTATACTCATACCAGCGCTGATTGCAATCGCGCTCCTGGGTTATTGGCCGGGAGCTATTCACAATATCTGGGCACACATACCAGAGAGAAAGCGATTTGGCAAGAGCGCTCGCTGAAAGTCGAGCCGCTCTAGCTGCCGTTGGCATTAGAGGCTTTGTAAGGACACAGCCATTGTTGTTAACCCTAGCCGAACGCCGCCGTTTGCCTTCGATTAGGGTGAAGGAGTTATCCACAAACAACACTTGCACTTAAAAAAGCTAGGGGTGGAACCCCAACCTCAAAAAGCAACGGATTGTGTGAAGGGTAGCGTCAAAACACGGTATCAACTATCGAATGTATATGGAGTGGAGGAATCCCTACTACTACCAATGGGTGGACTTAAGTGTAATAGCGGCAAAAAGTTTATAAACTTTTTTGAATAAACATAGAAAAATTGGAAGAAGTGGATGTTGAGTATGAGTACAATTCGCGTTGCTCTCATTGAAGACCACGACCTGACAAGGGTCGGTATCCGCACGGCGCTGCAACAACGCAGTGAAATTGAATTTGTTGGCGAGGCAGCCAATGCCGCAGACGGACTGAAGTTACTTGAATCGGCCAAACCCAATGTGGCAATTGTCGATATCGGCTTGCCAGATATGGACGGGATTGAATTAACTCGGCAATTTAAAGAATCTCAGGCGGCGTCGGAAGAAGGGTCGCTAACGAAGATACTGGTCTTGACATTACAAGACAACGAAGAAGCGGTGATGGCTGCATTTGCGGCTGGTGCAGATTCATACTGCATGAAGAATATCAGTTTCGATAACTTGCTCGAAGCGCTTCAAGTAACTAACGATGGTAACGCCTGGATCGATCCCGCGATCGCCCGGATCGTTCTGAAGCAGTCAAAAACTAACCAAGCCGGAGCCGCAGCAGTTATTGAGTCAAAAACAGTCACAATAAATGCGACGGAACCAGAATACAGTCAGTTGATAGAAGCTTATCCCCTAACAGAAAGGGAATTAGAAGTTTTGCAACTAATAGTCGAAGGTTGTAGCAATGCAGCGATCGCAGAAAAGCTGTACATTACCGTAGGCACGGTGAAAACCCACGTCCGCAATATTTTGAACAAGCTCTGTGCTGATGACCGCACCCAAGCTGCTGTACGCGCCCTGCGATCTGGCTTAGTAGGATGAACGCCCCCTATGGGAGTTTGTGCAAAAAAGCTGCATTACCTTAGACCTTAGACTTTTGGCTTTAGACTTGAGGCTTGAGACTTGAGACAATAAACCTGTCCCCAGTTAAACTTCCAAAGTCTAAGGTCAAAAAATTGTAGTCCGATGTCTAAATAACAGGAAGCGGAGTGAGCAGATGAGTCAGGCGGAAGGAAGCAAACTCAAACTGATGGTGGTTGATGACGAGCCTGACAACCTAGATTTGCTGTACCGAACTTTTCGGCGTGATTTTCGCGTTTACAAAGCCGATAGTGGCCTCAACGCTCTCCAAGTTCTGGAAGCAGAAGGAGAGATGGCGGTAATCATCTCCGACCAGCGGATGCCGCAAATGAATGGGACGGAGTTTTTAAGCAAGACGGTTAACTCCTTCCCAGATACAATTCGTATCCTCCTGACGGGCTACACCGATGTAGAAGATCTGGTGGATGCGATTAACTCAGGTCAGGTGTTTAAGTACATAACTAAGCCTTGGAATCCTGAAAACCTCAAATCGGTAGTTAGTCAAGCTGGCGATACCTACAGGGTGCTAAAGCAACGAACGAACGAACTGAGCCGCGCCCTGCGAAGAGAAGAACTGTTTAATACAGTGACAAGTGCCATTAGAGAGTCGCTGGATTACGACAGTATGTTGCAAAGGATTGTTAACACTATTGGCCAGACCTTTGAGGCTAGCAGTTGTATTCTGCGACCAGTAGAAAGCGATCGCTTGACTCCTGAATCCTTCTCCTACCAGGCTCCGGGTACAGAGTTAATCCAAGACTCCCTAGATAACACGGCACTACAAACCGCCATAGAAACTCGCAAGACGCAATTGCGAGAAGCCGAAGAACAGGGGAAGCACTTCACAAACTTGGTCGTGCCCCTCATCTACCAGCAACAATTGCTAGTAGTTCTGTGCCTGTACCAGGAAGAGGGCGATCGCCACTGGTCTCCCCAAGACGTACAGCTAATTGAAGGAGTCGCAGAGCAAGCCGCCTTAGCAATTTCTCAGGCGAAACTCTACCAGCGCACCCAAGAGCTAGCCCAGACAATGCGTGCAGAACTAGAGGTAGCGAGGCAAATTCAAAACAACTTGCTGCGCCAAACTATGCCAGAGGTAGATGGCAGCCGAGTACAAGCCTGCTGCTACCCCGCAAGACAAGTGGGAGGCGACTTTTTTGAAGTCTACGTCCATCCGCAAGGCGACTTGTGGCTGGCAGTTGGTGATGTTTCCGGCAAAGGTGTCCCCGCTGCCCTATTTATGGCAAGTGCTATTTCTGTGTTGCGGCGAGAACTAGCTCAAGAAGTATCTCCCGATCCAGCGGTTGTTATGCAGAATCTGAACAGTATCATGTTAGATGATTTAGTCAGTAACAACTGCTTCATCACTATGGTGCTGGCTCGTTATACCCCAACGACTGGAGAACTGGTCTTCGCCAACGCCGGACATATATATCCTCTTGTCTGGTCGCACCAACTACTGGATCGGCAAAGAGCCGCTTCTAGAGATTCCGTGACAGTTGAGCCAAATTTTCTTAAGACTCGTGGCGTTCCCTTGGGGATTTTGGCCGTGTGGAAGGGAAAATCTGGTAGCGTAAGCTTAAACTCCGGTGAAACTTTACTGCTAACCAGCGATGGGATTACTGAGGCGAATGTTAATCTGCCAGCATCTTCGTCAGCAGACCCAAAGGGCAACGAACAACCCACCAGTTCTATGCTCAATCAAGCAGGGCTTTGGGAACTCCTGCTCCAGGAGCCAATGCCTCTCGACTTGACCAATTTGTTAAGTCGGATTCGAGAACATACTGAAGTTCAAGAAGACGACCAAACCATACTCTCTCTGGAGGTTCTATAGTACATGAGAACGGAGCTGCACGTACCGAGCGACTTAAAGTTTTTGACCATTGTCGAAAACTGGTTGCTAGGATCTTTAGAAGTAGAGCTGGGTGACTCGGTAGATTGGCCGCGTCAATCTAATCGCTTGCGTTTGGCTTTGGTGGAGGCGTACTCGAATGTGGTACGTCACGCTCACAGGGGACAACCAAATTTGCCAGTCTTGATTCGTCTGGAACTCAAAGAAAGGGATATTGCCCTGGAAATTTGGGATCACGGTAAGGGATTCGACCTCTCTACTTATTTGCCTCCCAATCCTGGCGATAAGCAAGAAAGCGGCTATGGCTGGCTGATTATGAACCGCCTGATGGATAGGGTTGAGTACCGCTTGCAAGTTAATGGCCGCAATTGTCTGAAACTGGAAGCGAGTTTGCCAGAGGCAAAAGTTGCTCAGAGCTAATGGCTAGAGTTTAGGGTCAAAAGCCGCGCAAGGCTTTTTGACCTGTATTTATTTTTCGCTGGTTAAAAATATATTTTATAGTTCCCAGGCAGCAGCTCTGGGAATTTTTATCCACAGTGCTGCTGGCGCATACATAGTTAACGGCGCAGGCTGAGGAGTTCTTTAGGAGAAGCTAAAAGTTTTATGGTGGCGGTGAGGATTTCGCGCTCTTGATTGAGTACGAACGTCCACAATACGTTGACGCCAAATAAAGGTGTTTGTACTTTGCCGCTGACTTGATATTGAATATTGCCATCTTCTAAAGTTTCGGCAATTGCCTCGCGGGGATCGAGTTTCATCGCCTTTGCTTCGGTTTGCAGGTAGGTAGCGATCGCTTCTGGCCCCTCTAGCGGCTCTTCAAAAGGCGCGTGCATTTTGCCGTTAGCAGCAAACAATGCAGCCGTTGTCTCAAACTCCCCTGCATTCATCGTTTCAAAGTAACGCAGCAGCACTGGCTCGGCAATTCCCTCAATGGTAAGCTCGCTGGCTTCTACAGATGGGGAACTTAAGGGCATAGAGTCCTCTGCGATTGTCATAATTTATTGTTGTAAACCACAAATTCAGTATTAAACAGAAAAGTAGGTTGATGCCTGCTCTTCTAGAGAGATTTCTAAATTTTTTGTACTCGCATATAAATTTATGTCTTTGCCAGGAAAAGTGCTGATTGGTAGCAGCCAAGTTAAGCAGAAAGCTTTAGAGTTAGGATTCCACAAAGTCGGTATCGCTAGTGTGGATGAGGGGGATGTTGCTGCTAGCGAAAGATTGCAAGCATGGCTAGCTAAAGGCTACCAAGCTGATATGGACTGGATGGCTAACCCCAAGCGCGGGGATATTCGCCTAGTGATGCCAGAGGTGCAGTCAGTAATTTGTGTGGCGCTCAATTATTACACGCCTCACGCTCGTCCAGAAGGTGGGAAATATGCCAAAATCTCCCGTTATGGTTGGGGGCGAGATTATCACAAAGTATTGCATAAAAAGCTGAAGGCGCTAGCCAACTGGCTGCAAGAGCAGGGAGAAGGAATTCAGGCTCGTTATTATGCGGATACGGGGCCGATCGGGGATAAAGTTTGGGCGCAACGGGCGGGGATTGGCTGGGTGGCTAAGAATGGTAATGTAATTGCGCGATCGCTTGGATCTTGGATGTTTTTGGGGGAAGTGTTGACTAATTTAGAGTTGACGCCAGACCGTCCCCACACTGAACACTGCGGTACTTGTACTCGTTGTATGGATGCGTGTCCGACAGGTGCGATCGCCCAACCTTTTGTAGTAGATGCCAATCGGTGTATTGCCTACCATACCATTGAGAATCGGGCACCTGAATTGCCAGATGCGATCGCTCCTCATTTGCAAGGTTGGGTTGCTGGTTGCGATATCTGCCAGGATGTCTGTCCTTGGAATCAGCGTTTTGCCAAAGAAACTGATGTTGCCGAGTTTCAGCCTTATCCCTGGAATATTGCACCAGAACTCGCCGAATTAGCGGAAATTTCCGATGATGAGTGGAACCGCCGCTTTCCCGCCTCCGCGTTGCGGCGAATTAAACCGGAGATGCTGCGACGCAATGCAAGGACGAATTTGGAAATGGGTGATGGGGAATAGGTGCTACTCCCTTCCCTCCATAAGATTACCTATTTCTTCTTTTTTCTTTCTTCGCGGTTCATTAGACCTCTTGCAAAAGCCGAAATTACCCCCCTTAATCCCCCCTTGGTAAGGGGGGAAAAACTTGAAATCTTGCCCCTCCCCTTACTAAGGGAGAAAAACTCGAAATCTTGCCCCTCCCTTTACTAAGGGGGGAAAAACTCGAAATCTTGCCCCTCCCCTTACTAAGGGGAGGGCTGGGGAGGGGTCATTCATGGATTTTTGCAAGCCGTCTATTAATAAGAATTATTCTGGTGGTAAGAAAGTAATTCTCCCCTTCTCCCCAAACTCCGGACTCCGGACACTTACCTTCATTCCGCCTTCAGCGATGGCACTTGTACGTGCATTTCTCCCGTCGCCAGGTCTATCAAATCTTCCAGCTTGAGCGGTTCCGAGGTTTGGGGATGTATTGGATCTAGTACATCTATTAATAAAAGTAGCTGCTCGATAGATAGGCGCGTCACTTTGCCGCCTTCAAGCCGATTAATTTGCGGCCCAGATATTCCTAGCACGAGATCCGGGTCGATATTCAATTCTTTGCCGCGCTGACTCAGCAATATGGACTCTTGGTTGGCAATGTGTTCCCCCAGATCGTGGACTGAAGTCCAACCACGATAGTGTCTGAGCCAGCGCAGGTATCTGCCAAAGTGGATTAGACCTATCTGCGTTGGCCTGCGGTTTTTCTTCAGTCCATTTCCATTTGTGGTCATAAGGGGCACTATCAGCCTGTTCCATTTCTCACCCAAAATAACACGCTATATCCAACAAGTTATTGTTAATTGACAAATCCTTACGTTTTACTGTATATAATTAATACTTAATTAAAGTTGGTACTCTACAAGCCATCAGGCGATCGCGCTCCTACAAGCCACAATATTTTTAACTAAATTAGCCTCGTGAGGGACGACTGTTGTAAACCATAAGGTCGCTTTCTTTGCTGGCTGTGACAGAATACATAAAATAGATGAAACAGGCCATAACGGAAAGATCAAAGAGTTATGAAACGAACCTTTACTGCAAGCGTATGGCAAGAAGGTAGCTGGTTTGTGGCACAGTGCTTAGAAGTTGATATTTGCACTCAGGGAGAGACTGAAGCTTCTGCGCTGGCTAATCTTGGTGAAGCTTTATCACTGCATTTTGAGCCACCATTAGCCACTATAACTCCCCAAGTGAGGACGTTGGAGGTAGAGGTCGGTGCCGCTTAGACCACTACCTTACCGCGAAGTTAAACGCAAATTAGAGGCAGCGGGATTTGGGGAAGTAAGTCAAAATGGCAGCCACGTAAAGTTTGCTAAATATACGGATGAAGGAACGCGCACTGCCATAGTGCCTCGTTATAGAGAAGTTACTGTCGGTACGCTTGGCAGTATTTTAAGGCAAGCTGGGATAAGTGCTGATGAGTTTGAGGCGTTGTAATTGCGATCGCGCATATTGGGAAAGAAGGCGATCGCGCTTTCAAATTCAACTATCAACTTTGCTTGAGAGGAGAGGAAGCGATCGCCTATCGTTACGGAAAGTACCTATACATATCCTTTCTGTGCAGTACCCTGACAAAGATAGCCGTTTCCGACTCCAAACTAATACCAATTCTGTAGTCTCCCACCCTAATTCGGTAATATGTACCGTCCGCCTTCAGTTTTTTAACATTCCTGACATTACCAATATTATCGGCGCTTTCCACTTCTTCAATGGCTATTTTAATTCTTTGAAGTAAAGAACTATCTTGGATGTTTGCTAAGTCTTTCTCAAAGCTTTTCCTAAAGTCTATATTCATGTCTGACTATCCAGCATCTTGAATATCGCCTCTTTGCTCACTGAATCTGTATTTTCACCTTCTTTTATGGCATTTTCTAACGCTATATCTTCTATAGCTTCTGCTAACAGCTCAGAAAACATTTCTTTTTCTTCTTTGATTATCTCAATGAGAGCTATCTTAAGCATATCTTTGAGTTTACTTTCATCTATCAATATTTCATCCATAACTACTCCAATTTAAATAGATGGTATTGTATAATATTAGCATATTTATGCTATAGCGAAGAGATGCGCGATCGCTATTTTCCCCTCTCGTTTACGAAACTGTTTATGATGAATCGCGCTATCTAATCTTCTAATAATTTCTCTCTAATCCAACCGACGATATCTGTAACTAAATTCGGCTGGCTGGGGGAGAAGGATTGTAGGGGAATATCGGCTTGGCTGCTGACTACACAAATTCTCGCCACGTTATTAAATTTGCTCAGAGATTTGAGGAAATTTGGGCTGAATCCTTGGCTCAGTTCGCTAGTTGCAACCTCGTAAAAAATTAGGAAGACTCCCTGGCATTTTAGCTGACAATAAACTTTGAGAGCTTGCATGGTTTCCGGTTCCCCATTCTGACGTTCGGGACAGCCTTGCATTACCATTTCGGCGTATATTTCCGAGGCGGGGTTATCTGGATTCTCGAATTTGCTGCCTTCGATGCAAATTAGCTGCATTTTACCCATTAACTCGGAGTTGCTATCAATAGCAGCGTGAAGGAGTTCGGGTAATTCACCTAAATTAAGGCTAAGGCTGGAGGGAGTGAAACCAACACCTGTGGTTTGTGGCACTTCGGGATGGGATGCGAACGATGAGCCATGCCAAGCTTGATAAAATTTGGGGTAAGGCATCTCTTGAGCGCAGCGCCAAATAACTTTGTAGCAATTTTTGTAGAGGTCAAAATTGGTTTCATAGACCTCATCTGTGAGGCAATGTTGTAAAGCTGATACAACTGAAGGCATCTGGTCATTTTGCACAATTTTACCCAAACTTTCAGCGGCACTACTACGGGTATCATCATCTTTTGTTGTTTCCAGAATTCTGACTAAAGCCGCGATCACCGCATCGTTGCCCGTGCCAATTTTACCCAAACTTTCAGCGGCGCTCCTACGAGTAAAATAATCTTCAGTAGTTTCCAGAATTCTGACTAAAGCCGCGATCGCCGCATCGTTGCCCGTGCCAATTTTACCCAAACTCTCAGCGGCACTCTTACGGGTATCATCATCTTTTGTTGTTTCCAGAATTCTGACTAAAGCCGCGATCGCCGCATCGTTGCCCGTGCCAATTTTACCCAAACTTTCAGCGGCTCTCCACCGTGTATCATCATCAGTAGTTTCCATAATTCTGGCGAAAGCCGCGATCGCTAGTGCGTTTCCACTCCCAATTGCACCCAAAGTTTCAGCGGCTCTCCAACGGGTAGAATCATCTTCAGTAGTTTCCATAATTCTGACTAAAGCCGCGATCACCGCGTCGTTGCCAGCGCCAATTTTAGTCAAAGTTTCAGCGGCTCTCCAACGGGTATCATCATCTTTTGTAGTTTCCAGAATTCTGATTAGAGCCGCGATCGCTAGTGTGTTTCCACTCCCAATTGCAACCAAACTGTCAACGGCAATCCAACGGGTCTGATTATCTTTTGTAGTTTCCAGAATTCTGACGAAAGCCGCGATCGCCGCGTCGTTGCCCGTGCCAATTGCACCCAAAATTTCAGCGGCACTCTTACGGGTAGAATCATCTTTTGTAGTTTCCAGAATTCTGACGAAAGCCGCGATCGCCGCGTTGTTGCCTGGGTCAATTTTACCCAAACTTTCAGCGGCTCTCCAATGGGTAACATCATCTTCAGTAGTTTCCAGAATTCTTGCTAAAGCCGCGATCGCTAGTGCGTTTCCACTCCCAATTGCACCCAAAGTTGCAGCGGCTCTCCAACGGGTAGAATCATCTTCAGTAGTTTCCAGAATTCTGACTAAAGCCGCGATCGCCGCGTCGTTGCCCGTGCCAATTGCACCCAAAGTTGCAGCGGCACTCTTACGGGTAAAATCATCTTTTGTAGTTTCCAGAATTCTGACGAAAGCCGCGATCGCCGCGTCGTTGCCCGTGCCAATTGCACCCAAAGTTGCAGCGGCACTCTTACGGGTAAAATCATCTTTTGTAGTTTCCAGAATTCTGACTAAAGCCGCGATCGCCGCATCGTTGCCCGTGCCAATTTTACCCAAACTTTCAGCGGCAATCCTAGGGGTAGAATCATGTTCAGTAGTTTCCAGAATTCTGACTAAAGCCGCGATCGCAGCTTGTTTGCCTGAGCCAATTTCACCCAAACTTCCAGCGGCTCTCCTACGGGTATAATCAGATTTTGTAGTTTCCAGAATTCTGATTAAAGCCGCAATCCCCGCTTGGTTGCCTGGATCAATTTTACCCAAAATTTCAGCGGCACTGCTACGGGTATCATCATCTTCAGTAGTTTCCAGAATTCTGACTAAAGCCGCGATCGCTATTGCGTTCCCACTCCCAATTTTACCCAAAATTTCGGCGGCACTGCTACGGGTAAAATAATCTTCCTTACTTTCCAGAATTCTGACTAAAGCCGCGATCGCCGCCTCGGTGCCCGTGACAATTTCACCCAAAATTTCGGCGGCACTGCTACGGGTAAAATAATCTTCCTTACTTTCCAGAATTCTGACTAAAGCCGCGATCGCCCCGTCGTTGCCCGTGCCAATTTTACCCAAACTTTCAGCAGCTTCCCTACGGGTATCATAATCTTCAGCAGTTTCTAATAAGTCAATTAATTTGTTAACGGCTATAGCATAGTTAGTTTGCAACACTGCTGCTCTGGCTCCCTCTACAATCGGATAGAGAAATGTTCGCCACTGTTGTTCTTCAATGTTGAAATGACCAAACCCCAATTTAATGATTAGCACCACAATTTCATCTGCTTTGGCACAATCTTTAAACTCGGCAATCCCAGCAGCAGCTATAAAATAGGCTCGATACCAATAAAATGCTTTGCAACTATCCTCAAAATCCACTAATTCCTGGATAAACTGCTCTTTCTGCTGCCTTTCTACATCCGATCGCCCCAGCCACAGCAAAATTACCTGTTTCCAATGCGGCTCAAAAATGCGGTAATTACCCCGATCTGGGTTGTGGGGAATATGATTTAGAAAAAAGTGCCAATCGTCAACAGCCAACGCCGCGAAATATTCCTGAAACGTGGGATGGAAAAAAGCATAAACCGCGCGATCCGAATCTTCTTCCTCTGCTGATGCCAATCCCACCCGATTTAGCCATCCCAGCTTCAGCGCCAATGCCAACAAATCGGAACGCTCTTTAAATACCCGATCTACAAGGCATTGCCGCAGCCGAAACCGGGATATAACCTCCCCGGTTTTCGTGTCTTTGTCTTCACCATCCAGCGCCCTCAGTGCCAGTTCTCCCAATGCCTGAGTTAGCTGCTGTTGTTGCACTGGCTCAATTGCAAACTCATCCTTCAAATTGTAGAAAGCTTCCACAAATCGTTGATAAAGTCCCGCCTTGGTATCCGGCAATTTGCTGCCATTTTTCCAAGTGCGGCACAACAAAGCTAACCTGAGCGGATTTTTGACGAGATCGTTGATGCGTTGCTGGTTCGATTGTGCTAACTCTCGCAGCAAACCCTCACACTGCTGGTTATCTGCAAACCACTGGTAAATAAATTCCTTAACCTGCTTCTGATCAAAATCCAAATTGCGATAAACATCAAAATCCCGCAGGGCGTTTTTGTCCGCATCCCAGACATTCAGCCGACAGGTTAGCACCACGCGCACCTTATTTGCCCAACCCTCCGCCAACTGCCGATTAATTGCCGCTAACGGAGAAGCAACAGCCATTTCATCCACGCCATCCAACAGCAGCCACACATCGCCACTTTTCAGCAATTCCTCAAACGCTGTTGAGTATTCCGACGGTGCAGCTTTCAGAGTTCCCGCAGCATCGCGCAGCCAACCTTCTAGCAAAAACTCCCCCAGAGTTTTGCTACCAATATCCGCGAGGCGAATCAAAATCGGCACCCCCAGATTTTGCTCTAATATCCACTTAGCAATTTGGTAGCAGAGGGTAGTTTTCCCCGCACCCGGTTCGCCAGTAATTGCCAAGCGGCGTCCCTGGCTGTTTTTGCTTTGTCGTTGGCGCAAGACTTGTTCAAAAAACTCGTTTGGCTGGTTATAAGTCTTGGTGATTTGTGTCTCTGCAAGTTGGTAAAACCGCGAACCCTCCTCTGGCGATACATCATCCCCGTGTCGAATTTCCTCTTTCGGCTTCGGTTCCACCAATCCCAGCGGCACATAGAAGTCAACGTGGTTAGAGGTGAGGGGATTATTTAGGAGGCGCTTTTGGTTGTCGAGGCGAGTTTCGCACACTTCGCGCCAGTTGATGTTATCGGGTGCTGATGTAGATGATGTTTCTACAAACGTCGCTTCTAACTTTTTAGACTTATCCGGTCTTTTGCGCTCCCAGTCTAGCTCGAATTCCCTCAGATTCGCTTCTTTATCCTTACCCCACAGCTTCAGGGTAAAGTGCCAGTCTTCTTCCCCTTGAGTCTTAGCGCGATTATCCTCGACAATCCCCAAAAACTTTTTGAGATGGTGGTTGATAGCTTGCCGAATTTGAGTTGTGGTTAATTTACCTGGATATTTGTCTTTCTGTGTCAAATATTCCAGAACCCTCAGCTTGGTTTCCACGACTAGCTGAGGGTTGGCGCTATCCTCACCCTGCCATCTGAAATGCAGTTCTAAACCTTCGCACCCTTCAACTTCGTAATTGACAAAAGCCAGCAACGCCTCTAGCAGACGCTTCACCCGTGCTTTTACTTCAGGGCCATAAGTAGCTTTCGGCATCGGTGCAGACCATAAATTTTACCAAAAAGTCTGGGGCTACCCAACATCAAATTGATCTACCCCAGACCTTATAACTCCTTATTTTACAAGACTTCCAGCAATGACCGGGGTCATTTGCTTGGTGCCGCTACCCCAAATTGACCATGACCTCAACAACTCAGAAATGAGGTCAATTCAATGTTTGCAGACTATCAAAAAAATAAGGTTAAGCAGAGGGAAGCGGTAGAAAACTTGCATGGGAACTTCGTTGAACCGCAGCTACAAACTCCTATACAGGTTCAGCATCAGCCACAGCCAATACACTACAAGGGTGTTGTGCAAACATCTCCCAGCGTGTTGTTAGTTTTGCTGTTATGGTTCTTTTGTCTGGGGCTTCACATCGGCTATTTGCGCCGGATGAATAAGGAGAAATAGCACTCCTAAACCCCGGCGATTGGAAATCGCGGCTAGACAAACAAAACCCGCCTGCGCGGGTTAATCAAGTCCGCGTAGGCGGACTTTGTTTGTATAGCCCCAGGTTTCTAACCTGGGGGCATTTTTGTTACAACAGAAAAGCGCGATCGCGACGTTATTGGTGGTGGTGGGCATTGCCGGGGTACAACTGAAAAGTATTTTAAGATGTACCGCAGAGCGATCGCATATGCTGAATAAACTCACTACATTCAGGTAAATGCAATTGGCATCGACATATCAAAAAATGATTTATACTGATAAGGCTCAGACAAATTTTTCAAAATAAATTTGACTTTTCGACCAAATAAAATACACACCCAAGTTGACAAAATACGACGGGCATAGAAGAAAAATAGATGAACGATAAACTGGTTGAATCGATATATCAAGTAATTATGTCTCTTTCAAAGGAAGAGCAAGACTTATTAAAAGATAAACTACTTTTTGAATTCTCCCAACCATCAACAACTGACTTAATGCAGGTTGCTCAAAATAGTGGCTCGTTTAACTTTCTGCATGATGAACCAGATCTATACACCCTTGAAGACGGAGAACCTATATCGTGAACAAGGGAGATATTGTTTTAGTACCATTTCCCTTTACTGATTTGAGTCAATCCAAGCTACGTCCTGCTTTAGTGCTGTGGGCAGATCCAGCAGGAAATGATGTCACGCTATGCTTTATTTCATCTCAAAACACTACCAGTTTAAGTCCAGGTGAATTTGCCCTAGATCCTTCAGATCCAGAGTTTCAAGGAACTGGATTGCGGCTTTTGTCTAAAGTAAGAGTAACTCGCATTGTGACTATTGAGCGTAGATTGATTACAAGACGCTTAGGCAAATTAGGAATTAATCAAATCCAGCAATTGAATGTAGTTATGATAAAAGCATTTAAACTTACATGAAACCCCTGCTAACCCCGGCGATTAGAAATCGCAGCGCTGCAAACAAAACCCGTCTGCGCGGGTTAATAAAGTCCGCGTAGGCGGACTTTGTTTGTATAGCCCCAGGTTTCTAACCTGCGGGCATTTTTATTGCCAGAGAAAAGCGCGATCTTGATTGGTGGACATTTCCCACCCTACAAATCTTCCTCTTCATAATCAGAAGTATCAAACAATTGACCTGCTGCTTTTACCACTAATATTTCCTTCGCTTTCTCCAAATACGGATCTTCCAAATCAGCTTCATTCTCCAGCTTCATTCCCTCAATAAAAAAGTGGTCAAATCCGCGATTCATTTGCCGTCCGCGCATCGTATGTTTATCCAGCGCATAGTCAGGAATCTCCAGACGCGGTAAATCGCCCATGTAATAATTCACCGTTGCATGATCCACGATGCGCGATTTCTTTGCACGTACCACCAGCAAAATCCCATGAACTAAAAACAACCGTTCCGGATTGTGCTTTTCATCCTTCTTCTTGCGCTGCGCTACCCACATTTGATACAGCGACCAAATAACTGCTGGTAACATCGGTTCAGCTAATCCAATATCCTCAGAAACGATAATTCTTATCCGTTTCCAGACATACTCCCCATAACCACTTTTATCGAGTTCCGTTCCCCAATAAAGCGCCTCTTCTTCCAATCCGCGTCGAATTGATTTCTGGAAAGCAGAAGCCACTTCCGAAAAAGCGTAGCCGTTAGTCGTTTTCAACAACATTCGTTTACTCGGCTGACAAGAGGAATCGCTAGTATAACACTAAAATAGTATGTCTGTACTAGCATGGGAAGAGGCATCGCAGCGAACCCCATTTTTGGGATAAACAACTGCGATCGCTATTCAATATCCTGTTAGCAGCTTCTCGCCTTTATGAAAAACCGTAGATGGATGATGTTCTTTTCTCTGTTATTCGCCTCTTTCCTTGTCTTCACCAGTTGCGCTAGCAGCAACCTTAATACCGTGAAAAATCTCAGAAATGGTACTGGTAAACAAATTATCGCTTTAGGTGATAGCATCACCGCCGGATATGGCGTAGCAAAAACAGCCGCTTTCCCCAGTCTCGTCAGCCGCCAATTGGGTTTGCCAATATTAAATCGCGGTGTTAGCGGCGATACAACCGCAATGGCACTCAGTCGCTTACAAAAAGATGTAATAGCCGCAGACCCCTGGCTAGTTATTTTAGGTATAGGCGGTAATGATTTCCTGCGAAGAATTCCCAAAGCTCAAACTGAACGGAATTTGCAGCAAATTGTCACATCTATTCAATCGCGAGGAGCCATAGTTGCGTTGCTGGGAATGAACTTGAGCTTAGCAGAGTTTGGCTTAGTAGAAGATGAATACAACGAACTGGTTTTGCGCGTTGCCAAAAACACTCAAGCGTATCTAATTCCTGATGTATTGAAAGGAATAATAGATAACCCTCAATATCGCCAAGACGATATCATTCACCCCAATACCGCCGGACACCGTATTTTAGCCAGCCGCGTTGCTAAAGGCTTGCAACCCTTATTAACCCAAGCTAAATGGCCGCCAGCCTTATCGCAATATCAACCAAGGGCACGCTAAACATAATTAAATCTCGTGTCAATATGTTGCGCGATCGCTACTTTGTCAACTCTCTTGAGTAATAAACGAATAAAATAGATAGTTGCCTCCATCTAGACTTTCACTTTGAAGAGGCAAACTTTAGTAACAATTTGTACAGAATTGGAGCAGGGAAAGTCTGTATCCAATTAAGTTGATCGCGTCTATTCCACCCCAACTCTTTTTATGACTTCTCAGCTCCGCTTCCTCATGTGCGCTCCCGATCATTACGATGTGGATTATGTGATTAATCCCTGGATGGAAGGAAACATTCACAAATCCTCACGCGATCGCGCCGTCGAGCAGTGGCAAAACCTACACCACATACTTAAAGATCACGCTATCGTCGATTTAGTTAACCCCCACAAAGGTGTACCAGATATGGTATTCACCGCTAATGCTGGGTTGGTATTAGGAGATACAGTAGTACTGAGCCGCTTCTTCCACAAAGAACGTCAAGGGGAGGAGCCTTATTTTAAAGAATGGTTTGAGCAAAAAGGCTATACCGTACACGAATTGCCCAAAGATTTGCCCTTTGAGGGTGCAGGCGACGCCCTTCTAGATAGGGAAGGACGCTGGCTGTGGGCTGGGTACGGCTTCCGTTCCGAACTCGACTCTCACCCATATATAGCAAAGTGGCTTGACATCGAAGTAGTATCGCTGCGACTGATGGACGAGCGTTTCTATCACCTAGATACTTGCTTCTGTCCCCTCAGCGGCGGCTATTTGCTCTATTATCCTCCAGCCTTTGATTCCTACTCCAACCGCGTTATTGAGATGCGGGTAGCGCCAGAGAAGCGGATTGCAATTGAGGAAGCCGATGCGGTGAACTTTGCATGCAACGCCGTCAATATTGACAATAGGGTGGTGATGAATAAAGCAAGCGAGGGGCTGAAAAAACGCCTCGCCGATGCTGGATTCGAGATAATCGAGACGCAACTAACAGAATTTCTCAAAGCTGGCGGTGCTGCTAAGTGTCTGACGCTGCGGGTAACAGAACCAGTCCAGGTGGATCGTCATGCAACTGTGTCTGTCGAAAGCCGCACGATTCGCCTGGAAGGACATTTGCTCGACTCTGGTTTAATCAACCGCGCCTTAGATTTGGTTGTAGAAAATGGCGGTAGTTTCCAGGTTCTTAATTTCAATCTGGGAGAACAAAAACAAAGCACTTCAATGGCAGAAGTGAAAGTTTCTGCTCCTTCCCATGATGTGATGGAAGCGATTTTGTCTACTCTGATCGATCTGGGTGCGGTAAATTTGCCCCAAGACGAACGGGATGCAAAATTGGAAGATGTCACGCAAAATGGTGTAGCACCGGATGATTTTTATGTCAGCACTATTTATCCAACTGAAGTGAGGGTAAATGGTGAATGGGTGAAGGTGGAATATCAGCGCATGGATGGCGCGATCGCTATTACCCAAACTCCAAAGGGTCTAGTGGCGCGGTGTAAGTTGTTGCGCGATTTAGAAGTGGGCGATCGCGTGGTTGTCGATGTCATCGGTATCCGCACCATCCGCAAAACTGAATCGCGAGAACAGCGCAATACTCAAGAATTCAGCTTTATGTCTGCGGGTGTTTCTAGCGAACGCCGCGTGGAATTAGTTGTTGAACAAGTTGCGTGGGAATTACGCCAAATACGCGATCGCGGTGGCAAAGTTGTAGTAACTGCTGGCCCGGTTGTGATTCATACTGGTGGCGGCGAACACCTAGCGCATCTGGTTCGCCAAGGATACGTTCAGGCGTTGCTGGGTGGGAATGCGATCGCCGTCCACGACATCGAACAATCCATGATGGGTACTTCGCTGGGTGTGGATATGAAGCGCGGCGTTGCAGTGCGCGGCGGACACAGACACCACCTAAAGGTAATTAACACGATTCGTCGTTGTGGAAGTATTGCCAAAGCAGTTGAGCAAGGCATCGTTACGGGTGGCGTTTTATACGAGTGCGTCCGCCATGATATACCATTCGCTCTCGCAGGTTCCATCCGGGATGATGGCCCATTGCCAGATACTCAAATGGACTTGATTAAAGCCCAAGAAGAGTATGCCCAATTGTTGGAAGGGGCAGATATGGTTTTGATGCTGTCGTCGATGCTGCACTCTATTGGTGTGGGTAATATGACACCAGCAGGGGTGAAGATGGTGTGCGTGGATATTAACCCCGCAGTAGTAACAAAACTAAGCGATCGCGGTTCTGTGGAATCGGTTGGTGTAGTGACCGATGTCGGCTTATTCCTCAGTTTGTTAGTACAACAACTAGATAAGTTGACCAGCCCTTATCACTTTGCCAAGACAGTTTAATTATTCCGTAGGGTGGGCACTGCCCACCTTTTTTTATCGGATTTATCGAAGCGCGAAAAGTGGATGTTTTGTTCCACATCAAACTCTATAACGCAAGTGCGATCGCTTTACAGAACCTCTAAACGCGATCGCCATTGTTATTTTCTGAAACCTAAGCTGGTGACGGGATTTGAACCTGCGACCGACTGATTGCAAAAAAGCTTATCCACGTTCTTAGAAGCTTTATTTAGCAAGCTTTTTACCCGTTAACAAAGTTAGGTTGTAGCTGCTAGTACCAATTCAGTACCACCTACGCTCGTTTTAACAGCCAAAACCTATTTTCTGGGCTATAGTTTGGGGTAGTCAATTTGTACTACATAAAGTTATGAATACAATGCCCCAAGCCGCCGTAGTTTGCCTACTGGACAACTGGAAATCTTAAAAGATTTAGTAAGGTGGTATTACCAATAATTATTAATTACAGATGCCGCTTACAGCTTGGATTGATGATGAAAAAGTGTTGGCTCCTCTAGTATCAGATGAGGATTGGGAAGCTTGGAAGAATCAGCGCGATATAAAAATAAGTTTGGCTTGTTGTAAGTCTTCTGGCTTCCTACGCAACTCTAAACTTGGAACTAAGCATTTTGTACACAAATGCAAAACAGGGTGCAATTGGAAGCCAGAAACTCAAGAGCATCTTTTAGCTAAAAGCGAGATTGTAAAAGCTTGCTTAGAAGCAGGGTATGAAGCTGACACAGAAGTTTCTGGTTTAGACTGGCGTGCTGATGTTTTAGCTAGTAAAGGCAAAGTTAAAATTGCTTTTGAGATTCAGTGGAGCCCTCAAACTTTACAACTAACTCAAGAGAGGCAGACAAAATATAAGCGTGATGAAATTAGAGGTTGCTGGCTTTTCCGAAAACTCCCTAGCTCTAAGGCAAGTAAAGAATTGCCGATGTTTGAGTTAGCTTTAAATTCTAATAACAAATTTGTTGTACACATTCCTACTCAAGATATAAATAACAAAAGAAGCCTTTCGTTAGAAAATATTTCACTCTCTGAGTTTATTAAAAGTTTATTATCAAAAAAAATTAAATTTTGCGAGTCTTATGTTTCTATAAAAGAACAAATAACTTATCTAAGCTTCTTTTCAGTAAAGTGTTCGCAATGCAATAAACCATATCACGTTTACATGGTACAAGAAACTTTTATTGTTAGTAAGAGTTTATGCGGTATCGACGTAAACATACCTCATTATTCAAATTATGGGAAAAAACTTTGTCTTGATAAACCTTTTGTTTTTGCCTCTGAAATTGTTAACTTTGCCAGATTTATTTCCAAAGAAAATAAAAATATAAACATGGGTGAAATTAAATCTCGTTACAAACACAATAAGTGGAACAACTGGTTATCTTTTGGTTGTCATTGGTGCGATGCAATTTTGCCTTATCATCCAGACTATTATAATAAATGCAAAACTAAGCACTATAGCTATTTATGCACATCTATGGCTTACTGCATAAAAGGCTTAAAGCCTTCCGAGCAAATTTTTAACAAAGATTTGGGAGGACATTGGTGTTATCCCAAAGACGAAAATTTTTGCACTTAAACCTTAAGTACAGTAACACTTTAAGACTAGGCAATCTTTAACCCCTTAAACTATAGTTGGCAATAGTACAAAATTACTATTGCCTTTATGAAGCTGCAAAATTTCCTGGATACTAATCTGCGTTATCCGCTTCAGTACAATTTTGAGGCGATCGCCAGCGATCGCGAACTAGCGCAACAGATACAAACACGACTGAAAAGCTTACAGTACCTAGATTCAGTGGCTGATGGCAACTTCGGGCCAATCTCTGCCCTAGCCCTAAAAAACTTTCAGAAAGCGGCTGAGTGCAACGAGCTAGATTACCTCGGTGCTGTAACTGCTAAAAAACTGATTGAAACAAAGCCGGAGCAAATTACCCAGCCGCCGCTTTACCTGGGTAGCGACCTGGCCAGCCGAATCGTAAAGTATATGCAGAAGCAAGATTACAAAATCTTCCAAGGAGAGCAATATTACAACATTGTCTATGTCGAGGGCTTGGCTGACTACCTTCGCCTGGGCACTATCGAGCCACTAGATTTCTAAACCAGTACCAATTTTGTACCACTTTTAAATTTAGCGAACCTTCAAAACTAAGCTGGTGACGGGATTTGAACCTGCGACCGGCTGATTACAAATCAGCTGCTCTACCACTGAGCTACACCAGCACCGTCGTTTAATATAGCAAACTTTGGGCAATATCCGCAACTATAACTCACATTTTTTTATTTGACCGCCTTAGCGCGATCGCCTTTGCACCAACTCCCCCCTAAGTATTAAAAATTTCTTTACCCTGCGATCGCAAAATTTACCATCTGGTATACTATTATTCTTTGTAGCTATTAACTACGGTATCCCGACCGAGTAACCGGGGATTTAAGGAGAAGGTTTCATGCGACTGTGGCAACGGATTACCAGTATGGTACAACCTCTGATGAGCTGGCGGAAGCTTAGTTCGCTAAAGAGTTTCGTATCCTTATTTTTAGTAGGAGCGAGCATAAGTATCGCGATCGCAGCTTGCTCCCCCAACACCTCTAATTCACCTACAACCCCGAACAGTGGTTCCAGTCCAGCTGCCAATAGTGGTTCTAGTCCAGCTGCCCAAACCGGAAATGTTAATCTAACCCTCGTCTCCTACGCTGTCACCCAAGCTGCCTACTCAAAGATTATTCCCCAGTTCACAGCTCAATGGAAACAGCAGAAAAACCAGAACGTTACTTTCAAAGAAAGTTATGGCGGATCTGGCTCCCAAACCCGTGCAGTCATTGATGGTTTGGAGGCAGATGTTGTAAACCTCGCCCTCGCTCTTGACACAAAAAAAATAGAGAAGGCTGGACTGATACAACCAGGTTGGGAAAATGAAGCTGCTAATGGTGCGATCGTCACCAAATCTGTCGCCGCTCTAGTAACCCGTGACGGCAACCCTAAAGGAATTCAAGGCTGGGCAGACTTAGCAAAAGATGGCGTAAAAGTCATTACCGCTAACCCCAAAACTTCTGGTGGCGCTCGCTGGAATTTCTTAGGTCTATGGGGTTCCGTGACACGAACCGGGGGTGACGATGCCAAAGCTTTAGACTTTACAAACAAAGTCTTCAAGAACGTCCCCGTGCTACCCAGAGATGCCCGTGAAGCCAGCGATGCATTCTTCAAGCAAGGGCAGGGAGATGTCTTAATCAACTACGAAAACGAAGTCATTCTAGCTGCTCAGAACGGTCAGAAACTTCCTTACGTCGTGCCCGATATAAACATCTCCATCGACAACCCGGTTGCTGTTGTAGATAAAAACGTCGATAAGCACGGTACGAGAGAAGTTGCAGAAGCGTTTGTCAAGTTTCTCTATACACCAGAAGCCCAACGAGAATTTGCTAAAGTTGGCTTCCGGCCTGTGGACACGACAGTAGCAACAGAAGTAGCTAAACAATATCTCCCCATCAAAACCCTCTTCACTGCCCAAGATTTGGGTGGCTGGGACGAGATTCAGAAGAAGTTTTTTGATGACGGGGCAATCTTCGACAAAATTCAGGCTGGCAGTTAATAGAATTTTGAGTTTTGAGTTTTGAGTTTTGAATTAATAAAATTTTTTCTTAATTCCTCTCTCAGCACTCATAACTCAAAATTTTATCTTGTTCAAGTAACATCAAATATTTCCGTTCTAACGCTATGGCTGTATCCGCTACTCGCGACCAAACTACTACTTCTAGAAACTTATTTGGAAAAATCGGTGGGCTTTCTTGGCCTTGGCGGATAACGTTGGGTTATCTCACCATAATGCTACTTCTGCCAGTATCGGCGCTGATGTTAAAAGCCAGTACAGAAAATCCTATTAACTTCTGGAAAATTGCTACCAGCCCAATTGCTCTTGCCACATATGATGTCACCTTTGTTACATCATTGATAGCTGCACTCATTAATGGACTCTTTGGATTTTTAATTGCTTGGGTTTTAGTTCGGTACGACTTCCCGTTTAAGCGAATTATTGATGCAGCAATCGATCTACCCTTTGCTTTGCCTACTTCAGTAGCGGGCTTGACCTTAGCAACAGTCTATAGCGATAACGGCTGGATCGGTTCCTTTTTAGCACCTTTAGGAATTAAAGTAGCGTTTACCAGACTAGGCGTGGGTATGGCTATGCTCTTTATATCCTTGCCTTTCATAGTAAGAACATTGCAGCCTGTCTTACAGGAAATGGAAAAGGATATCGAAGAAGCAGCCTGGTCTTTGGGAGCATCTCAATGGCAGACATTTTGGCGCGTTGTTTTGCCGCCATTAATCCCAGCAATGCTGACAGGTATTGCGCTGGGTTTCTCAAGGGCTGTCGGAGAATACGGTTCGGTTGTGATTGTCGCTTCCAACGTTCCATTTAAGGACTTAATAGCATCAGTGCTAATTATCCAGCGATTGGAGCAGTATGACTATAGTGGCGCAACCGTTATTGGTACCGTCCTATTAGGAATTTCGCTGCTAATACTTCTAGCAATTAACTTATTACAAGCTTGGGGACGACGCTATGACCTCTAATTTAGCGGGACATTCTTTCAATACAGTTTCACCAAATTCGCAGCCATATAAGCCAGCAAAGGAGCATGCCTGGGTAAAATTTGTTTTGATTGGCATAGCTCTAGCCTACTTACTGCTAATTTTGTTCATTCCTGCTATTAACGTCTTTGCCCAAGCTTTTAAGGAAGGAGTTGGGCCTTTCTTCCACAACTTGACAGAACCTAATTTTCTCCATGCCGTAAAACTTACCGTTTTCATCGCGTTGATTGTCGTACCCATAAATACAGTGTTTGGACTCTGTGCAGCTTGGGTAATAGCGCGGCATCAATTTCGCGGTCGAACTTTTTTAATTAGTCTTTTAGACATACCATTTGCCGTCTCTCCAGTCGTGGCTGGACTGATGATTGTATTGCTTTACGGGCGGAATGGCTGGTTTGGGCCATTGTTAGGAGCAGCGAACATTAAAATTATTTTTGCCCTGCCTGCAATGGTATTGGCGAGTGCTTTTATCACCCTGCCATTTGTTGCCCGTGAAGTAATTCCCGTTTTAGAAGAAGCAGGTTCCGAACAGGAAGAAGCTGCTAGAACTTTGGGTGCCAAGGATATACAAATATTCTGGCGCGTTACCCTCCCCAATATTCGATGGGGTCTGCTCTATGGCGTGATTTTGACCAATGCCAGAGTAATGGGCGAGTTTGGTGCTGTGTCGGTTGTATCTGGAAACATCGCTGGGGAAACTCAAACCCTGCCGCTTTTTGTAGAAGAAGCCTACAAGCAATACCAAACTCAGGCATCGTTTTCAGCAGCCGTACTGCTTGCTGGTTTGGCCTTTGTTACTCTCGTGCTGAAAGAAATTTTGGAACGTAAAACCCGTATTAAAGATGTTTAATAGGAAAAAAAGATGGCAATTAACAACAGCAACGACTCATCTCTACAAGACTTAGATCGTGTTGAACCTTCTCTTGAAGTTGATAGCAACTCTCTAGAAGATAACAGGCAAACAACTACCCGCGTCAAAATTCGCATCCCGAAGGAGTACCATCAAGAGCCAGTAATATCACGGCTAGTTTCTCACTATGGCGTTACTGTGAATATTACAGGAGCCTTACTCGGCCCCAATGCTCGGGAGGATGGGTGGTTCGATTTGGAATTGAGGGGCACAAGTCGCCAAATTGAAAGCGCCCTCACCTACATCAACGAACTCGATTTAGAAATATGGGGTAGTTCTAAGCCCGAAGTAGATGGCTGGTAATATTTGAGATTTTAGATTTTGGATTAATAATCTAAAATCTAAAATCTCAAATTACGTCAAGCCATCTCACTTTCAATTGCCCAGCGGGCTAATTCGGTGCGGTTGTGAAGGCCAGTTTTGCCTAACATATTGCTGACGTGGCTTTCAATCGTCCGCTGGCTGACTTTCATCTGCTCGGCAATTTCCCTATTAGCTAAACCCCGCGCTACATATTGCACAACTTTCAGCTCAGTTGGGGTTAATTCGACTTCGGGTGGGACATGAAGTTTGGGGCCTGTCTCCGAGCCTTTGGATGGACGAAGATTGATACGACTGACCTGTTTGAGGGAGGATTCTACTTGTGCGACCAATTCTTCTGGCTCAAACGGTTTGACCATGTAGACATCGGCTCCGGTGTTGAGACCTTTGACTCGATCCTGGCTTTGACCTTTTGCCGAGAGAAATAGCACTGGAATCCAGTTAGTTCGGGCATCTTCTCTGACGTGCTGCACGAGGGCGTATCCGTCCATTTCTGGCATCATCACATCGCAAATAATCATGTCGGGAATGTCCAGCTCTAAAACTTCGAGGGCTTCCCTACCGTTCTCGGCTGTGATGACTTCGTACCCCCGAAACTCTAGGTAGTCTTTTACCAGTAAGATCAGGTTGGGGTCATCATCAATCAATAGCAGTCGCTTGTGATCTCTTACACTGGTTTCTTTCATGCTTTACCACTCGCTGTGCCTAGATTGGTGAAGTTTGTCAACTATTTTCTTTGTATTATCCACATTCTTGTCTGTAAGCTATTCAATCCGGCGTTTGCGACTGACTAAAACATACGCAATTTTATCTTTACGCGCTTAGAGCAGAGTCTCCGCCTGTAGAACAACCACAAAAATATAGTAGGTATACGGAAGAATATAACGTATGTACTATGTTAGTGTATAGGGTTCTGGCAGTGGATGTACTAAGAACGCATATTCTGCAACAATTTTGTTGCCAATAAGATGTTCTTGAATTATTTGCTCAATTACTTGGGGAGTAATGTTGCGATACCAAACTCCGTCCGGATAAATCACTAAAATTGGCCCTTGGGAGCAAACTCGCAGACAGTTGGCTTTGGTGCGGAAGATACATGAGGGGCGATCGCTTGTTGGCTTATCAAGTTTTAACTCTTTCAAACGCTTTTTTAAGTAGTTCCATGCATCTAAGCTGCTTTCCTTTGAACAGCATTGGGGTAGGGTCTGATCGGCGCATATAAATATGTGTCGCTGAATTTGATTTAGTCCTAACGTCTGTACGCAAGCTTCGATGGGGTTGTTATCTTGCGTCTCTATACTCGGTGAAGATTCAGAACTAGGCACAGCCGTTATGTTGTCACTCATTAATTCTCCGTATCTATAAAAATATTCCCTACGAGGACGCGGGTTTCACTTATTAAAATATTTTCTCCTAACTGAGGTTGCTAGACATTTCAGAAAGGTTAAATCGTTGCGATCGCCTGGGCTTTCGCTCTAGCCTAAGCATAAGTACTCAATTAATACCCCAAACGGGCAAGTTCGGGAACCCGTACAAAGAATTTTGTTGCGCTCGCACCCTATTAGAGCTAAATTAGCACTCAGGGGTCGAGAGTGCTAAAACAACAACTTGACTCAAATTGAATTGCATCCCCGGAGAATTTTTATATGGCAGCTGTATCTTTGAGTGTTTCCACTGTTAAACCTTTAGGCGATCGCGTCTTCGTTAAGGTTAGCGCCGCTGAGGAGAAAACGGCGGGTGGGATTCTCCTGCCTGATAACGCTAAAGAAAAGCCACAAGTAGGCGAAATTGTCGCAGTTGGCGAAGGCAAGCGCAATGACGATGGTTCCCGTCAGCAACCCGAAGTTAAGGTCGGCGACAAAGTACTTTACTCTAAGTACGCTGGCACTGACGTAAAACTGGGTGGCGACGAATACGTCCTACTCTCAGAAAAAGACATTCTAGCAATCGTTAACTAACGGTCATGCCGTCAAATGTCATAAGACATGAGACAGCATAAAAAGACAATCGTGTGTTGGTAGGGGGCGTCGTCTAAACGCCGTCTGCTACAAACGCCTCCGAACGCTACAGACAACTGACAAATTCCACTAATAGTCTATTACTGACTGAACTCGACATATATGGCTAAGCGCATAATTTACAACGAAAACGCTCGTCGCGCCCTAGAAAAGGGTATGGACATTCTGGCAGAAGCTGTCGCCGTTACACTTGGCCCCAAAGGCCGTAACGTAGTTCTGGAGAAGAAGTTCGGCGCACCCCAGATCGTTAACGATGGCGTCACAATTGCCAAAGAAATTGAACTGGAAGACCACGTAGAAAACACAGGCGTCGCCCTGATTCGTCAAGCAGCTTCCAAAACCAACGATGCTGCTGGTGACGGCACCACAACTGCAACCGTGCTAGCTCACGCAATTGTCAAAGAAGGTCTGCGTAACGTAGCGGCTGGTGCTAATGCTATTTCCCTGAAGCGCGGTATTGACAAAGCAACTGCCTTCTTGGTGGAAAAGATTGCAGAACACGCCCGTCCCGTTGAAGATTCCAAAGCGATCGCGCAAGTTGGCGCTATCTCTGCGGGTAACGACGATGAAGTTGGCCAAATGATCGCCAACGCAATGGACAAAGTGGGCAAAGAAGGCGTCATTTCCCTCGAAGAAGGGAAGTCCATGACGACCGAACTGGAAATCACCGAAGGGATGCGCTTCGACAAAGGCTACACCTCCCCCTACTTCGCTACAGACATGGAGCGGATGGAAGCTGTTTTCGATGAGCCTTTCATACTGATTACAGATAAGAAAATCACCCTGGTACAAGACCTGGTACCAGTACTAGAGCAAGTTGCTCGTGCTGGTCGCCCTCTGGTTATCATCGCTGAAGATATCGAGAAAGAAGCCCTAGCAACCTTAGTAGTCAACCGCCTGCGCGGTGTACTGAACGTTGCAGCAGTAAAGGCTCCTGGATTTGGCGATCGCCGCAAAGCCATGCTCGAAGACATCGCCGTACTCACTGGCGGTCAGCTGATCACCGAAGATGCTGGTCTGAAGTTGGAAACCACCAAGCTAGAGCTGCTGGGTAAAGCCCGCCGCATCACGATCACCAAAGACAACACCACCATCGTCGCAGAAGGCAACGAACAACAGGTGAAGTCTCGTTGCGAACAAATCCGCCGTCAAATGGAAGAAACCGATTCTTCCTACGATCGCGAGAAGCTGCAAGAGCGTCTGGCTAAACTTGCTGGTGGTGTAGCGGTAATTAAAGTGGGCGCTGCCACTGAGACTGAAATGAAAGACCGCAAGCTGCGCTTGGAAGATGCTATCAACGCTACCAAGGCAGCCGTTGAAGAAGGTATCGTCCCTGGCGGCGGTACAACTCTGGCTCACCTAGCTCCTCAGTTGGAGACTTGGGCTAACGACAACCTGAAGACAGAAGAGTTGACAGGTGCTTTGATTGTTTCTCGTGCCCTTTCTGCACCCCTAAGACGGATTGCTGAAAACGCCGGACAGAACGGTGCGATTATCGCCGAGCGCGTCAAAGAGAAAGACTTCAACGTTGGCTACGATGCTGCTAAGGGCGAATACGCCGATATGTTCGAGGCTGGTATTGTTGACCCCGCTAAGGTGACTCGTTCTGCTCTGCAAAATGCTGCTTCTATTGCTGGCATGGTGCTGACAACCGAGTGCATCGTTGTTGACAAGCCTGAGCCGAAGGACGGCGCACCTGCTGGCGGCGGCGCTGGCATGGGCGGCGGCGACTTCGATTATTAATTTCCGGCTTTGGTGGGCAATGCCCACCAAGTAGTTAAAAAAGCTGCTTCCTTTGTGGAGGCAGCTTTTTTTTTCAACCGCGCCCTAGAGCAGAGGAAGAAAAGCCTGTTGATTTGGCTACTCAGGATGTTTGCTCGATCTCAGTATTGCTTTTACTTCTTCTAAAAGGTCGTTCTGCTCTTGAGCGATCGCGTCTAGCCTTGTGATAATATTCGTCAGTCGTTCTTGGCTTTCTTCACCCATATCGCCACTAATAAAATTATTTACGGCTATCGCATTAGCTTCTGGTTGGTTTAGGGGAGTTTTACTAACCGTTAGTTTACCAAAAGGCTTCACGCTAGATCCAAACACGAAACGAACCAAGTTGAAAGGAAATTTTAGTATAGATAACAAGCCTTGTTCGGCTAATCTTGCAAATGCTTTTACTAATTGCCACAGGATAAAGATGGCTAAAAGTAAGATAATTATGCTAAATATTGGGTGATTAATTCCCCAAAATATAGTTTTAGTAATCCAGGATATTGTTGGATGAGAATCAATCCACAAATTTACAGCATCTAACTGGCTGGTGATAGAAGAAGCGATCGCTTTGTCTACCTGTGCCGATACAGCGCTACTCAGGCCATCAGCTTTTTGCCAGGTATGTTCTACCGAACCCTTTATATAATCTCCTGCGTGCGAAGCAGTCTCGCTCAAGGTAGTAACAGTTTTACCAGTAGTTGTCCTGATAGTTTCAGTCAAAGCATCTTTGGTCTGAGAAGCCGTTAGCGTAACATTATCAATAGCTTTGTCAGTTTCAACGGCAACTCGTTCGGCAACCTCATTGAATGAAGATTTTGCTACTTCTTTCATATGAGAAATACTGTTAACAGAGGTATTATTGGCGTCTGGTACGCTATTAACTGCCCGATCGGTAGTTGATGTAAGAAAATCTTTAGCCTTGAGAAAACTTGTAGAAACTTTTTCGGGTATGGCTATATCTAAAACTAACCGCTTGCTATCCATTATTAGCGCGACTCCTATCTCTACAAGGAATTTATAAATAAAGACGAACTATTATTTAGTATAAAAAATAGCAAGTGGGGCAGACGCAGAAGTCTGCCCCAATATATTAGTTTGAACGTAAATATTTAGACAAAGTAGGGATGGCGATCGCACTAGCCTTGGCATTAGGTAGCCTAAAGCAGACCAGATGTGAAGAAGCGCACCCCGTCGCTCAAACTTTCCTCGGTGCGATCGCGCGAAATACCATAAAACAAGCCTATTCGTGTACGCTGCCATCCGGCATAGTTGCACCAGTCATAATTGCCTCCTGCCACTCTGTAGATTGCAGGTATGCCCCACGCAGGCTGGCTCCTCTCATATCTGCACCCCGCAGGCTGGTCACGTGCAAATTAGCACCCCACAGGTAGGCATCCCGCAAACTTGCCCCGCTCAAGTCAGCATTACGCAGGCTTGCCATATTCAGGTTAGCTCCAGTCAAGTCGGCGGCGTTGAGGTTAGCTTCGCTCAAGTCTGCCTTACTCAAGTTAGCCTCACATAGGTCTGCCTTAGCGAGACATGCATTACTCAGGTTGGCTGCATGAAGATTTGACCGAGCCAGCAGCGTCACGCGCATCTGAGCTGAACTTAGGTTAGCCGCCGTCAAGTTGGCTCCGCTAAGGTTGGCTCCGCTTAGTTTGGTGTCGCTGAGGTTGACTCCATCTAGGTCTACTGCATTCAGGTCTACGCCATTCAAATAAGCTCCAATAAGTTGCACTCCGTTGAGCGATGCTCCTCGCAGCAATGCGCCGCTCAATCTGGCTCCACTCAAGTTTGCCCAACTCAGGTTTGCATCCATCAGGTTGGCAGAACGCAAGTTAATGCCCCGCAGGTCTGCTCCGCAAAGGTTGACACCAGACAAGTTAGACAAACGCAGGTTAACTGCGGTGAGGGTGGCGCCACTCATTTTTGCTCCTACCAGAACGCACTTAATTAGCGTGGCTCCTCTGAGTTTTGCTTTTGTTAAGTCTGCCTCTGTTAGTAATGATTCGCTCACCTTGGCAAAACTCAAATCTGCCCTGTTTAGGAATGCCCCGCTAAGGTTTGCCCCTGTGAGAAATGCCCGACTTAGGTTTGCTGCTGATAGATATGCGCCTGAAAAGTTTATTCCTACCAGGTTTGCCCTTTCCAGATTTTCTCCAATTAAATTAGCTCCACTAAAATTTCTTTCTCCTGCTGCATAACGCCGTTTTAGTTCATCAGCATCCATATAGTAATCCCGCCGCTTTAGGAAAGAATAGCTGTCTAAATATAGAGTGCCCAAATAGATAAGGCAAAAACTCTTAACTTTTGATCTTTTTTTGATGCAGTTACTTTTAAGAGGATGAAGAAATGTTTAGAATTAATAACAAAAAAAGACGCGATCGCAATGAGAGAGAGAGAGAGATAAACGCACGCGATCGCGCAAAGGTATCGGGCCTATCTCTGCCCAAACAGGAATGGCTCAATCCGGCATAATTACTTCACTCAGATTAGCCCCGCTCAAGTTTGCCAAGCTCACGTCTGTATCGCTCAAGTCTGCCTCAGTGAGATTCGCCTCGATCAAATCGGCTCGGTTCAAATTGACGCCAATCAATTTAGCGTTGCTCAGGTCTGCTTGACACAAAAGGGCATCGCTTAGGTTAGCGTCACTCAGGTTAGCCCTCCTCATATCTGCCTGGGTAAGATTTGCGCCAGTCAAGTTGGCTCCACCCAAATCGGCGGCAATGGTTTCTGCCTGAACAAGCCTTGCGCCAATCAATTTTGCCATATCAAAATTTGCCCCAATCAAATCTGCACCTGTCAAATCTGCACCTGTCAAGTCGGCTCGGCTCATATCGGCTCCACTACAGTCCGTCCTGCTCAGGTTCGCGCCACGCAGATTAGCCCCACTCAGATTTGCTCCCTCCATAGTTGAGCCAGTAAAATCGATTTGACGCAGGTTAGCACCTTCCAAATTGACCCCAGTAAGATCCAATTCCCGGAAATTTCGTTCACCTGCGGCATATCGCTCCAAAACTTCATCCCCATCCATATGTTCTACCTCCTCATAGTTTTTAGACAACTAATTGATTGTGTGCCAACAACTTGCTAGTAAGGGCAATCTTTGCAGCCAAAAAGTGGGCATAATTTAGCCGCAAGTAGGTGGTTAGAGCCACCATATATTACCCTCATACTTTGTCCCTACCAAACACTAACAACTGATGCAGACCAAACTACTTAGTTTTGCCTACCACTAACAACTAATTGCTGGTCGTGGGCTGTTTCCCGCCCACTCCTTTATATGGGCGGAAGCCATTGCCTGCGTAGAACCCACCAAGAGGCACTTATTGTGGAATTAGCACTAAGTCTCAGAGCGTCCGTCTGCTCTCTTACTCGTGAGTTGCTGCATTGGGCATGATGGCACCAGTCAAGTCAGCGTCACGCAAATTCACCTGATTCAGGTTGGCGTCAATGAGAACGGCTTCAGCCAAAATTGCGCCAGTCAGGTTTGACCAGCATAATTTTGCCCGATACAGGTTTGCCCCTCTCAAATTTGCACCCCGCAGCGTTGCCCAACTTATGTTTGCGCCTCTGAGATTAGCTCCTGTCAAGATGACGTTTGTTAAGTTGGTTCCGCTCAATTTGGCTCGATTCAGGTCAGCAGCATTCAGGTTAGCTCCGATGGCGCTAGCTCCATTCAAGATGGCGTTAGCTAAATTAGCCTTTTCCAAATTTGCCCCAATTAAGACGGCATTCGTTAAGTTTGCTCCTTCTAAGTTAGTTCCGATCAGAATGGCATTTGTCAGGTTGGCTCGGCTCATGGGTACCTCAATCAGTTTGGCCCCACTCAAATTGGCCTCCCGCAGCACAGCCTCATTCAAAAGAGCCTGATTTAGTTTGGCTCCTGTTAAGTTGGCTCCAATTAAATTAGCCCCCCGCAGGCTGGCATCGCTTAAGTTAGCTTGACTGAGGTTGGCCTCACTCAGATTAGCTCCTATTAAGTTGGCTTCACTCAGGTTAGAACGTATATTAGCCCAACTCAGATTCGCCTCCCGCAGGTTTACGCCGATCAGGGATGCCCCAATCAGCGTCGAGTGCGATAGATCTGCCCCCCGCAGGTTTGCCCCGCTCAGGTCAACTCCTATCAGTTCGGCTCTGTGTAGGTTGACTTCCCGAAAATCTCTTTCTCCTGCCGCATAGAGCCGTTGCAGTTCCTCGGCATCCACGATCATTTGCCTCGCGCTTTTGTTCTTGATCCAACATATACACAGCAGAATCCCCTAGATGATCGCTATTGTCAGTGCCAAAATCACTAGATGCCTGTAATTAGCCTGCGGAGCGACCCGATGGCAGTGGGCAAGAGCAATTTTGAAACCTTTCCTTACTATTCCCCAGACTCTTGGCAAACATGACTGTTTGCGAAAATCAGTAGGGCAAAGCGGGAATGAGGAAGCGATTGGGGAGCTGATGGTCATTGGTTATAAGGTCTATTTGCAAATTGGTGTATAGTATTATCCTTGAGCAAAGGTGAAAATCCCTATTAGGGATTGAAATAACTCAAACAGACAAAGGACAATTAACAAAGGACTACCGTACTAGGTCGGCAAAGTGTGTTGGAGCAAACGTGCGTTTATAAGATAGCTCCAACGTACCATCTGCCCTGGTGCGTTTAGCGTCAGCGAAGCGTTAGCGCGTTAGGTGCGCGATAGCGCTAAGCTATTGCTACCAACGCTACATAGCTATCAAGGCTTGACAAAGGAATGTTGAGAAATGACAAAGGACAACTTGAGAAGCCAGGTCGTAACACAAGGAACGCAGCGATCGCCTAACCGTGCCATGCTTCGTGCGGTTGGTTTTGGCGATGGCGATTTCCAGAAGCCCATTGTTGGTATTGCGAATGGCTATAGTACCATCACCCCTTGCAATATGGGGCTGAACGAACTCGCCCTCCGAGCCGATGCGGGGGTTCGTACCGCCAGCGCCATGCCCCAAATGTTCGGCACGATTACGATAAGTGACGGCATTTCTATGGGCACGGAGGGGATGAAATATTCCCTAGTTTCGCGGGAAGTTATTGCCGATTCGATTGAAACTGTCTGTAATGGCCAAAGCCTAGATGGTGTCTTGGCTATTGGTGGCTGCGACAAGAATATGCCAGGAGCGATGATTGCGATCGCTCGCATGAATATCCCCGCTATCTTTGTCTACGGTGGCACTATTAAGCCCGGTCATCACAACGGCAAGGACTTAACTGTTGTCAGCGCTTTTGAAGCTGTAGGGCAGTACAGTGCTGGCAAAATTGACACAGATGAGCTGCTAGAGGTCGAGCGCAAGTCTTGCCCTGGCGCGGGTTCCTGCGGCGGTATGTACACGGCTAATACTATGTCTTCGGCGTTTGAGGCGATGGGGATGAGCTTGCCTTATTCCTCGACTATGGCGGCTGAAGATAAGGAAAAAGCCGACAGCGCAGAAAACTCAGCTATAGTTCTAGTCGAGGCAATTCGCAAACAACTGCTGCCGAGTCAGATATTAACTCGCAAAGCATTTGAGAACGCGATCGCTACCATCATGGCTGTAGGTGGCTCCACTAATTCCGTCCTGCACTTACTGGCGATCTCTCGTGCTATCGGTGTGGAATTATCCCTCGACGACTTTGAAATTATTCGCGCCAAAGTGCCCGTCCTCTGCGACTTAAAGCCCTCTGGTAGATATGTTGCAACCGATCTGCACAAAGCTGGCGGTATCCCCCAAGTGATGAAAATGCTCCTCGTGCATAATTTAATACACGGCGACGCACTCACCATCACGGGCAAGACAATTGCCGAACTGCTAGCAGATGTCCCAGATGAACCACGCGCCGACCAAGATGTTATCCGTCCTTGGAATAAGCCCCTCTACGCTCAAGGACACCTCGCCATTCTGCGAGGCAATTTAGCATTAGAAGGCTCGGTAGCAAAAATTACTGGCGTTAAAAAGCCGCAAATTACTGGCCCAGCGCGAGTATTTGAATCAGAAGAAGCTTGCTTAGATGCAGTTCTGGCGGGAAAAATTAAAGCTGGAGATGTGATCGTCATCCGCTATGAAGGGCCAAAAGGTGGCCCCGGAATGCGCGAAATGCTAGCACCAACCTCGGCAATTATCGGCGCTGGATTGGGTGATTCGGTGGGATTAATTACCGACGGAAGATTTTCTGGCGGTACATATGGAATGGTAGTTGGTCACGTAGCACCAGAAGCAGCAGTTGGAGGCGCGATCGCGCTTGTCCAAGAAGGCGATACCATCACCATTGACGCACCAGCAAGGTTGCTACAACTTCATGTTTCAGATGAAGAATTAGAAGCAAGACGTGCAAATTGGAATCCCCCAGCACCCCGTTATACAAGAGGCGTGCTGGCGAAATATGCCAAGTTAGTTTCTTCTAGCAGTATCGGTGCCGTTACCGATCTGAATTTGTAGTAAAAATGATGAATGATGAATGCTTAAAACGCAAATTTATCATTCATCATTTACTCATTACCAAAGCAACGATTTATTTCAGCGGATCGTGTCCCCAATTCTTCAGAGAATACCGCCAGCGCGTGTGTTCTACATCGCCTGATGGTTTCTCTGCCATGTGGCGGTGAACGTAACTAATAACCTTCTTCATGTGAGATAGGTCATCATCGCTATATTCATTATGCTTTTTCTGCAACAGCTCGATGATACGCTTACCGGATTTATGCCCGATTGACTCATCATCTCCTTTCTTTTGCCCTACTGCTTGGGAATCCTCCGTTTCTAGCCAGGATTCAAGTTCTTTTGATGTCATGTTGACGGCTTGTTTAAATTCGTCAACGACTGATTTAAGCTCTTTAGTCATAATCGGCGTTACTCCTCAATTTTCTTGAGAGAATCAGGTTTATGAGCCGCTTCTTTCCCTGTTTTGTTGCTTTCAACCAGGTATTCGGGGTTATCTTTTGAAGCAGCTACATGGTGTCCTTTGATATCTGTGGGCGAGGTGAGTTTCTTTTTCACCGTTCCCTCTGTTACGCCTTGAGATGTTTTCCACTCAACTTTGTCGCCTTTTTTAAATTGTTCGGTCAAAATTTTGCTCCTGTAAACTTTTGTAAAACGCTAACTTTTTCATTATGTTTGCAGCTTGAAAGGTATAAATCAGTCAAGTTGTAGATTGAAAAGTTTAAATTTGTCGGGGTAAATACCCATTTTGTAAGTGGTTTACTGCAAGCAAATATATTAAACAGACATTGAGCAATCGCCATTTTTAAATCCCACAATCCTCAATTCAGATGTCTCACCTGCTATCGCAGATGCCTTATCTATTGCTGGTTGTGCTGCTAAACTCTGGGCTGCTTACATACGCTGCATGAGATCCTGGATTTTAAAAATTATAACTATATCTAAAGTAGGATGCGAAAAGAAAAATTATTAGCATACTAGAGTAAAGCGGCGTTTTAATCGCTATGAAGGATCTGTATGCAGTCTCTAGATCGTATTGTTCAATAGCGATGGCAGTACCAACCGATAAAAACTGGGTGCAAGAAACTCGTTATGCAAGTAGAGGAAGTATCTACTTGTTTGCGCCGATGGTGAACTTTAACGTGATGTCTGAAGTGGGAGATACGCCACCATAATTCGATTGTGGCTGTAAAAAAATATTCCTTACATTGAAATGGAAGCTAATAGGCTTGACTAGCCCTGTAGCTATGTTCAGCACATAGCCAAGCGAAGCTTTGGAATCGATGTAATGCGTGAACAATAGGCTTGTTTTAAGTTAACAACTTCGATCTACTAATAGCAGCAAGTTGCTTTAGGTTTCATTTTGACGTACTTATATGACCAACTGCTAGTAAGAATTCCCACTTACGGGGACTGGCAAAGTGATGGATATTGCATGGATTGCTAATTGCAACATGGCAGGCTTAAGGATAGACAGTTAAGTAGTTTAGGGGGATTTTCTGCTACTTAATTGAGTCTTAATAAGCTGTATTTGTGTAGGCGCTCGCGTCTGCTGCCGCTACATACTTTCATGGAATTAGACCGGATCTAAAACTTTTTAATAAATAGGGGTGTTTACCTTGAAAAGTTATACTTCTGAAACCGACGTTTCTTTTGTTCAGACGAAGATTCTTGGATTACTAGATTTTTGTAAGGGACTAGCAATTGCTTGGGTATTTTTATTCCATTGTTATAGAGGGGGCTGGTTTGGCTGGCAGGGAGTTCACATTTTTATAGTTTTGAGCGGGTTCGGCTTAACTTACTCTTGTTTACAAAAAGGAGATAATTTTTCTTGGAAGCAGTGGTATATTAAACGATTTGAAAAAGTTTTACCCACTTACTGGGTGGTATGTTTATTTGGATTTTTAATTATGTTATGTCATTATATATTCACCAATGAGGATATAGCAAAAAACTTTTTAAAAGCGGCAATTCAACTAAAGTTAGATATTCTCGTTTTCTCGAAATTGTCTCATCAAACTATATTCGCTCTTCCCAATAGCGCCCTCTGGTTTATTCCCCTAATTCTTGGTTATTACTTAGTTTTCCCCTGGCTTTACACGCGGACTTTGAAAGATGAGACAACAAAAGGCTACTTATCAATACTGTTAGGAGTTGTAGCTCTTGAGTTTATCTATAGGGGTATTACAATTTATTGGCTCGATGGTTTCCCCATCGGTTATGAAAACCGTTTTGATGCTTTATCGCTAGAACCCATAAAACCATTAAATAGACTTATTGATAGTTGGATAATGCCCTTCCAATTACAAGCACCATTTGCGTTGTTTCCATCTAGAATAGGGGAATTCATGCTGGGAATGATTGGGGCAATACTCTTAGCCAAAAATCCCCAAAAATTTACTAATATTTTTTTGGATTGCCGCATGGGACTAACAGGGGTATTTATTTGGTTAGCGGGCTATTGTTTAGTATATGTGGGGCTATGGGGTTGGATTTTCGCAGATTTCATTATTTCTCTAGGTTTAGTGTTATGGGTTGTTAATCTTGCCTGGATTTTTCAGCAGAGATGGGGATTTTTATTTATAACACTGAGCCAGCTAGGGATTTGGTCTTACTATATATTTTTAACCCACGATATTTTCGTATATGTATATTGGGAAAGTCTTCCAGCAATCGGGCTAGATATTGATTCACTTAGCTGGTCAACTAATAACATAGTAAGGCTGGGATTTATAATGTTTGGCACTTGGGCTACAAGCTGCTTATTACTAAAATTTGATAAGTCAAGGCTGCCTCATTTAATGATTAAAAACAGTCTGACAAGAGCTGTAAAATGATAAACCCTAAATTAATTGCTCCGCTAAGGCTTCACCAATAAACTAGAGTTGTAATGAACAACTTTTCCGGTGTGAATTTCATTTGTTAGTATTGGCAAGTTCCTACACCAAGGTAGAGACAATATTTTTTTATATAATTTTCTAGAGATAGGCGATCGCACTGGTTTTACCTTTCTCTAAAAAAAAATTCGCAACAGGCGATCGCGCTTTTTTTGCAAGTTGTCGGTGGCGGCGCGAAGGAACGTAAACTCAATTGAGCCAGAGTAGTTTGCTTTGAAGCCGAGATCCCCGACTTCTTAGAGAAGTCGGGGATCTTGTTAGGGCGCGTTTTTATTTATTAGTATGCAACAAAGTTCTTAGGTAGTAATGCTATATAAATTCAAATTTTAAGTTGTTAATATTATATTAAATTTTCTATAACAAGCAATAGATTAACAAATAGATTGCCTAGAAAACCTTAAAAGTTGACAATTTCCAAGATTGCCGATTGCAGCTGTTAAACTATCAGTGGGGAAGAATTGGTAAAAACAGACTGTTTGATAAATGCCTGGTAGAGGGGTTGGCGTGGAAGCGCCAACCTAGCAGACTGGTATTGAACCAATTCAGAGCAGCGATCGCAGATATCCGTCAAATAAGCATTAATAATTTTAACGGAAACCGCCGAATCAATTAATTATTTTACAAATGCACCAAAATTAGTTGCTATGTGGGATATTTTAAATAACTTTTTCTCAGCAGAAAATTTCATTCCTCACGGGCACTGTTACTTGTGGAAGCCAGGGCTAGTGTGGATGCATCTGTTATCGGACTTATTAATAGGCATTGCTTACTATTCAATCCCAGCAACGCTGATCTATTTTGTGGGTAAGCGGCAAGATCTGCCTTTCCGATCGATGTTTGGGTTGTTCGGAGCCTTCATTGTCTCCTGCGGGACAACTCATTTTATGGCAGTTTGGACGCTTTGGCACCCGATTTACTGGGTATCGGGCTTGCTCAAAGCGATTACTGCGGTAGTTTCCCTCTACACAGCCTTGGCGTTAGTGCCATTAATCCCCTTAGCTTTGGCTCTCCCCAGTCCAGCCGACCTAGAAAAAATAAACCTTACCCTGCATAAGGAGATCCAGGAGCGCAAATTGGCAGAAGCAGAACTGCAAAAACGCACGCAGATGCTCGACTTTGCCAACGACACAATTATTATTCGCAACCTAGACGATAGTATTACCTACTGGAATCAAGGAGCAGCACGGCTATATGGATGGGACAAAGAAGAAGTTTTAGGAAAACACGCCCACACCTTATTACAAACCATATTTCCTAAACCTCTAGAGGAAATTTTAGAGGAGTGCTTGCAGCAGGGTTATTGGGAAGGAGAACTCACGCACGCCAAGCGCGATCGCACGCAAATTATAGTGGCAAGTCGCTGGACGTTACAGCGCGACGAACACCTTAACCCTGTAGCAATTCTCGAAATTAACAACAACATTACCGAACGCAAACTGGCTTTATCAGCATTACAACGCCGCGAACAAGAGTTGAAAACGCTAGTAGAAAACGCCCCTGATGGGATTATCCGCCTAGATCTGCAACTGCGACACCTCTATATAAATCCAGCCGTTGAACGGGAAATAGGAATGCCTTTGCGTACAGTCATAGGCAAAACTTTATCAGAAGTAGGTTTTCCGGAAGAGATCGTAAATTTTTGGAAACCACGTTTTCAAAAAGTTATTGCGACTGGTGAAATGAGTTTAGTTGAATTTAATTACGTTGGTGTAAATGGACAGGAATTTTTTCAAGCTCGCATAGTACCAGAATTTGCGCTTGATGGTTCTGTAGAATCTCTCCTGATGATCTCCCGGGGTATCAACGAGCTAAAGCAAGCAGAGGAAGCATTACGCAAAGCCAACCAAGAACTAGAAATAAGAGTTAAAGAACGCACCGCTTTTTTATCGGAAATCAATGCATCTCTCTTAGTTGAAATGAAAGAGCGCAAGCACGCAGAAGCAGCACTGCGTCAGAGCGAACAGCGCTATCGATCTTTAGTAATTGCTACTGCCGAAGTTGTCTGGCTGTGCGATGCTGAAGGAAGGGTAGTTGACCTTTCTCAGAGTTGGCAAGTGATGACGGGTCAAACTGAAGAAGAGCACAAGGGGTGGGGATGGGTGAATGCCATTCACCCCGAAGATCGCGAACGTACCCGTCAACTTTGGAAGGAAGCGATCGCCACCAAAACATTTTATAAAAACCACTATCGATTGCGGACAAAAAATGGTAGTTACCGTGACTTTGCGGTGCGGGGGGTTCCCGTCTTAGAAGCAGATGGCAGAATTCGTGAGTGGGTTGGTATTTGCAGCGACATCACCAGCCGTAAACAAGCAGAACAAGCATTACAAAAAAGTGAGGAGCTTTATCGCACCCTGGCTAGGAATTTTCCTAACGGTGTAGTTATTTTGTTTGACCAAGATTTACGCTATACGCTCGCTGAAGGGCAAGATATTGCAGCTTCTGGTTTGAGTAAAGCAGAACTAGAAGGTAAAACCATTTGGGAATTATTTCCTCCAGAAACCTGTGCGACGCTGGAACCACTTTATAGAGCGGCTCTAGCAGGAGAGGCAAAAGTTTCGGAAATATCTTATGGGGAAAAAACTTACAACATACATACGCTCCCGGTAAAGAACGACGGAGGGGAAATCTCTGCTGGGATGGCGATGACGCAAGATATCAGCGTGCAAAAGCAAGCAGAGCAAGCGCTGAAAAATTCGCGAGATGTGTTAGAAGCTTCTGTTAAAGAGCGGACGAGAGAACTAACCGAAGCTAATGCTGCTTTACGAGCGGAAATTTCCCAGCGTCTACAAACACAGGCGAAATTAGAGCAACTGGCGACAGAACTAAAAAGCTCGAATCAAGAACTAGAGCAATTTGCTTATGTGGCTTCCCACGATTTGCAAGAGCCATTGCGGGCAATAGGGGGTTATACGCAACTGTTGGTGCAGGAATACCAAGAGTGTCTGGATGAGTCAGCGACTGAGTACATGAGTTACATCGTGGATGGTTCAGCGCGGATGCAGCAGTTGATTCAAGACTTGCTGGCATATTCTCGCGTTGGCAGTCGCTCTCAAGAGTTTACACCAACAGATTGTAATGTTGTGGTGGAGCAGGCGATCGCTAATTTGCAAGTGGCGATCGCCGAGAGTAAGGCGATTATTACCCATGACTTTTTGCCAACGGCGATCGCAGATAAAACTCTCTTAATGCAGGTGTTCCAAAATCTGATTGGCAATGCGATCAAGTTCTGTCGCCAGCAGTCTCCCCAAGTTCATATCGCAGCAGAATTAAGAAATAATGAATGGCTGTTCTGGGTGCGCGATAATGGTATTGGCATCAAGCCCCAGTATCTCGAACGTATTTTTGTAATCTTCAAACGTCTGCATACGCGCAGAGAGTTTTCCGGGACTGGTATTGGTCTGGCTATCTGCAAAAAGATTGTAGAACGCCATCAGGGACGCATCTGGGCTGAATCGCAGCTAGGAACCGGAACAACATTTTATTTCACCATCCCAAATCGACCTAGCAATGAAGAATTATGATTAGCAGCCAGATATCCAGAACAATTAATATTTTGCTGGTTGAAGACTCCCAGAGCGATGCTAATTTAACAATTAGAGAATTCAAAAAATCCAAAATTTCCAATACCCTGCACTGGGTTGAAGATGGGGAGAGCGCGATCGCCTATCTGCGAAAGGAGGGCGAGTATGTCAATGCTGCATCTTGCGACCTCATCCTGCTCGATCTCAATCTTCCAGGTATGGATGGTCAGGAAGTGCTGGCAGAAGTAAAATCAGACCCAGATCTAAAACAAATTCCTGTAGTAGTTCTGACAACATCAGCTGATGAGCAGGATGTACTCAAGTCTTACAATCTCAACGCGAACTGCTACCTGACTAAGCCCGTTGATATCCAACAGTTTCTTAATGTTGTGCAGTTGATCAACAACTTCTGGCTAGCGGCAGTGAGGCTACCCCCCAATTAACGCAGTATTATGTACCAAAAGTCGATTCACGTCCTATTGGTGGAAGATAGCCCCAGCGATGCGAACTTGCTGCGCCACACCTTTTCGCGGGTCAGCAAGGGTGAGTGGGAACTGGTATGCGTTGAGCGGTTGAGCGATGCCATCGATGTTTGCAGCGATCGCGCCTTTGATGTAGTCTTGTTAGACCTTTCTCTCCCCGACTCTGATGGATTGGAAACGGTAGCACAATTCCAGGTAGCAGCACCAGATATACCGATTGTGGTGCTGACGGGGGTTGATGACGAGGAGTTTGCCCTACAAGCTGTGGCACAAGGGGCGCAGGATTATCTCGTCAAAGATCAAATCACTATGCAATTGCTAGTGCGGACTATCCGCTATGCTATCGAGCGCGGACAAGTATTGGCGCAGTTGCACGATAGCGAACGCCGCTTCCGGGGGATTTTTGACCAAACATTCCAATCAATGGGGTTATTGACACCAGAAGGAATTCTGTTGGAAGTTAACCAAACTACCCGTGACTTCTGCGGTACTAAACAAGAGGATATTGGTCTGCCACTGTGGGAGGTAAAAAGTTGGAATTACTCCTCTGCTACTCAGGAGTGGTTGAAAACTGCGATCGCTAGCGCCCAAGATGGCGATTTTGTTCGTAATGAAGTTGAGGTGTGTGGTGTTGGGGATGAGATGCTGTGGATTGACTTTTCTCTCAAGCCAGTGAAAGACGAGAGGGGAAAAGTCGTATTGCTGATTGCTGAAGGCAGAGATATTAGCGATCGCAAACGAGCCGAAGCAGAAATGATTAAGGCATTAGAAAAGGAACGCGAACTCAACGAGCTAAAATCCAACTTTGTTTCTATGGTTTCCCATGAGTTCCGCACCCCTATGGCGACGATTCGCACATCTGTAGAACTCCTGCAACGTTTCAACGATAAATTGACTCCTGAGAAGAAAAGTCAATACTTTGGGGTGATCCAAACTACTATCAAAGCTCTTGTCGAATTGTTAGATCAAATATTGCTGCTTGGCAAAACTGAGGCAGGAAAACTTAAGTACCAACCCGCACCGCTGGATTTAGAAAATTTTTGCCTCACGCTTACAGAAACTTTGCAACTTAGTGCAAAAACGCAGCACCAAATTATTTTTACCTGTCAAGGAAAACCCATCGAATTTGAAATGGATGAAGTGCTGTTGCAGCACATTTTCACCAATTTACTTTCTAATGCTATCAAGTATTCTCCCGCAGGTGGCAAGATACACTTTGATTTAATTTTCCAGGATAATAAGGTAACTTTCAGCGTAAAAGATGAGGGAATTGGCATTCCTTTGAAAGACCAACAACGTCTGTTTGAAACATTCCACCGATGCAGCAATGTAGGCCGAATTCAAGGGACGGGATTGGGGCTTGCCATTGTCAAAAACTGCGTAGATTTACATGGCGGCGAGATTGAGTTAGAGAGTCAAGAAGGCGTTGGTACAACATTTATAGTCACCCTCCCATTAAAGCGATCGCAAGATACGCAATAAATCGCCATCTCTATAAGAAAGCGATCGCGCTCCTTGTTCTGCCTTGCTGTGCGCTCTAAACCTTGGTTAACGACTTGGTTCTTAATTTTGCCTAGTGTCCGGAATGCCTTCTGATGTTAGTGAAGTCTTCAGCTAGACTTGCTTACCTATAGAGGCTGTGAAACAGATGGGTATGGATACTTATGAAGATAAATTTAAAGTCGCACTTGATGTTTGGAAGGAAGCACAGGTGCAACAGCGAACTTTCAATGACCTACTTTTTAGAATTCGCAATATAGCTTTTGTTTTTGCTGGGGTTGCTGTAGGCGGTGTGGGAACGCTGATTAGTAAAGATACCGGATTATCTGTACCTGGCTATCTATTAATTTTTGCAAGCATCCCTTGGGTTTCTTTGTACCTTCTAGACCGCTACTACTATCACCTCTTACTGATGGCTGCTGTCCGTGTATCAGAAGAAATTGAAGCTAAATTTTTCAGCCAGCATAATATTCCTCCACTGTCTCAGTATATCACCAAGTTTAATCGCGATAAACCAATACCGATACCTTTTATCAATGCAAAAACGGGAAGGGAAAAAGTTACTTTTTTTTATGCTTTGCCGTTAATGACAAGCTTAGGTGTGGGTTTCTATTTTATTTATAAAAACCTATTTGCCTCGGTTTTAGTTTCTTTGGCTGTGGGAGGTGTACTCTTGTTTTTAGAGAAGTCTTCTTACAAAAAAAATGATGACTGAATCGTGCTTGTCATGGTATATTTTTTCGCTTGGCGAACCATAAAACCACCTCCCCGAGTTTCCATCGGTATCGCATCACCAGCCTTCATCTCCACTACGGCTTTACTACGCAACTTTTCCCCAGCGCGATCGCGCTTTTTTTAATTAGGCGCGATCGCAGCTAAGGTAATTATTAACAACTTAATCAATACCTTAAAACATTTTTATCTGACTGTACCGCTATCTGTTCGCAATAACCCAGTTTACCGATACTCCACAACAGCTGCAATTGCAGTTGCAATTTCTTCCATAGTCGTACTTGAAACTTCTCCGATTTTACGGATAAATCTTTGCACGTCCATACCGCGCAATTGCAAAACATCGACAGCAGAAACTTTAGTTAGACTATTGCCACTATCGGGATCGATTCTAACGTGCCAGATATTCCCAATGTAATATTCTTTCCAGTCTGTGATTGGTGCTATCAACTTAATAGGCAATTTACCTACACCATCAGAACTTACCACTATGGCAGGGCGGATTTTTTTTATTTCTGCCCCCACTGTGGGATCAAAATTAGCAAGCCAGACATCACCCCGTTTGGGAGAGGACTCGTTAGTAGTCAATCAAGTCTCCTGTCTGTAATTCCTGCCATTCTCTATCTTGCTGGTAATGTGCCAACATTGCCTCAGCCTGCGAAGCTAGTATGCGTCGCCGTTCTTCTAATGGCAACTTCATAAACTCACGGCGGCTGATGTTGTTAAATTGTGCAGGTATTTCTGCATCCTCGATAGGTGATTCCCGTGTCTGAGGAGCAGTATTTACTATTTCCATAAATTATACCTAAAAATTTAAAAATGTTTGAATTTTCATTTATTATATCAATATTATAATAGGCGCGATCGCTATTTATCTAAACCCTGTATTTTTTCAAAAAAGTTTTAAGAAACAGGCGATCGCGCTTTTTTTAATTATTTACCTGCGAAGCTTTAGCCAGCAGCATCGCTGTTTAACCTGCTGAGTTCTCTTACATTGCACCATAAGCGCCACCCCCAGGAGTTTCGATTGCGATCGCATCTCCAGGATTCATCTCCACAACAGCTTTACTACCCAACTTTTCTACAGTGCGATCGCTGCGTTCAACCCAATTTTTACCCACAGCACCAGCACCTCCACCGTGCAACCCAAAAGGCGGAATAACACGACGACCTGATAAAATACCAGCAGTCATCGATTCAAGAAAACGCAAGCGACGGATAACACCATTACCGCCACCATGACGACCTTTACCCCCACTATCGCGGCGAATTTCAAAACTTTCTAAAAGTACAGGAAAACGCCATTCCAAAACTTCTGGATCGGTAAGTCGCGAATTCGTCATGTGAGTTTGCACCGCATCCGTACCATCAAAATCAGCACCCGCACCAGAACCGCCGCAGATAGTTTCATAATATTGATATTGTTCGTTCCCAAACGTGAAATTATTCATCGTTCCCTGCGAACCTGCCATTACTCCCAACGCACCATACAAAGCATCAGTAACCGCCTGCGAAGTCTCCACATTCCCCGCAACTACAGCAGCAGGATAACGCGGATTCAACATACAACCTTCAGGAATAATAATCTCCAACGGTTTGAGACACCCCGCATTAAGAGGAATATCGTCATTCACCAAAGTGCGGAAGACATATAAAACTGCTGCTTTGCATACAGCAGAAGGTGCATTAAAATTGCTTTCGAGTTGGGGAGAGGTGCCAGTAAAATCAATTTTAGCGCTGCGATTAGTGCCGTCGATAGTAATTGCAACCTGGATTACGCTACCATCATCCATCTCACAGGTGAAATTGCCATCCTTCAGCACCTCAATAACGCGACGCACCGACTCTTCAGCATTATCCTGAACAAAACCCATATAAGCTTGCACAGTTTCCAAGCTATAATGCTGCACCATTTTAGTTAGTTCCTGCACGCCGCGCTCATTTGCTGCAATTTGAGCTTGCAAATCTGCTATATTCTTCGCTGGATTTCGTGCTGGATAAGAACCCGATCTCAATAGTTCTAATAACTCTTTTTCGCGGAAATTACCTTCGCTAACTAGCTGGAAATTATCAATCAGCACCCCTTCTTGCTCGACATTTACACTATTAGGAGGCATCGAACCAGGAGTGATACCGCCAATATCTGCATGATGTCCCCGCGATGCAACGTAGAAAAGAGGTTTGGGTTTTGTTAGCGTAGCGGTATCAAGTAAGTTTTGAGTTTTAAGTTCTGAAAATACAGGGGTAATAACAGTAATATCAGGTAAGTGGGTGCCACCGTTGTAGGGATTATTTAAAACATAAACATCTCCAGGCTTTAAGCTATCACCATGAGCGTCAATCAGACTTTTCACGCTTTCGCTCATCGAGCCTAGATGCACTGGAATATGCGGCGCATTGGCAACTAATTGCCCATTTCCATCAAAAATGGCACAGGAAAAATCTAAACGTTCCTTGATATTAACCGACGAGCTAGTATTTTGAAGAGTGATGCCCATTTGTTCGGCGATCGCGCGAAACAAATTATTAAAAATTTCCAACATCACAGGATCGGCTTTGGATTTTGGATTTTGGATTTTGGATTTTGGATTAATATCAGCTGTGCGCTTTAAAATTAGATGGTTGCGATCGCTCAACTCTGCCAACCAACCAGGTTCGATCGCATTCGTCCCAGTCGCTTCTACAATAATTGCAGGGCCAGAAATACAATCTCCCGGTTGCAAATTGTCACGCTTAAACACAGGCGTTTCGTTCCACGCATCCGCCGCATACATCTGCACAGTAGCAACCGACACAGGCGTTAATGAATCTCTGCGCGAAATCACTGGCTCATCCGGCACATCAGTCTTCCCCACCACCTCAACCGAAACCGCCTCAACAATCAGCGCCTTATCTTCCACAATAAAGCCGTAACGCTGTCGGTGCGCCTCCTCAAAGTCTCCCCGCATCGCCGCCACATCCCCAAAATCCACAATTAGCGCCGTATCGCTACCCTCATAGCGCAAATGCACCTTGCGAAAAACCTCAACCTCTTCCTCTGCTTCCTCTGCGCCTCTGCGGTTTAATTCCTCCTCCCCCTCTTTCACCAAATCTGCCAACAAGCGATCCAACACCGACAGCGATTCCTCGCCTAGCTTGGCTTCCACCGCACGTTCCCTAATAACGCGCACATCCGCCAAACCCATACCATAAGCCGATAACACGCCAGCGTAGGGATGGATAAACACCTGCTTCATCCCCAACGCATCTGCAATTAAACAAGCGTGCTGTCCTCCAGCGCCACCAAAGCAGCACAGAGTATATTCAGATACATCGTAGCCGCGTTGAAGAGATATTTTTTTGATAGCGTTAGCCATTTTATCGACAGCGATCGCCAGGAATCCATCCGCCACCTGTTCAGGCGTCCGGTTGTCCCCAATTTGCGCCGCCAACTCGCCAAACTTCTGCCGCACCACCACTGCATCTAACGGCAAGTCGCCATTAGCACCAAACACCTTCGGGAAATACTCAGGCTGCAACTTACCCACCATTACGTTGCAATCCGTGACAGTCAGCGGGCCACCCTTACCATAAGAAGCTGGCCCCGGATTCGCCCCCGCCGACTCTGGCCCCACGCGATAGCGCGAACCGTCGAAGTATAAAATTGAACCGCCGCCAGCAGCAACAGTGTGAATCGCCATCATCGGAGTACGCAACCGTACCCCAGCAACTTCAGTTTCAAAGGTGCGTTCGTATTCGCCGTTGTAGTGGGCGACATCTGTAGAAGTGCCGCCCATGTCAAAGGTGATAATCTTGTTAAATCCAGCTATGCGGCTTGTTTCGACAGCACCGACAATCCCCCCAGCAGGGCCAGATAAAATGCTATCTTTGCCTTGAAATAGCTGCGCGTCTGCAAGTCCACCGTTGGATTGCATGAACATCAAGCGATTTTGGATTTTAGATTTTGGATTTTGGATTGCAGAATGTTCTTCACTGTCGATATTTTCCAATTTTTGGGCAACTCGATCGACATATCGGCGCAGGATTGGGGATAAATAAGCGTCAACGACGGTAGTATCGCCGCGACTGACTAGCTTCATTAAGGGGCTTACTTGGTGGGAAACTGAAACTTGAGTAAAGCCAATTTCCCGCGCGATCGCTGCAACCTGCTTCTCATGTTCTAAATAGCGATAACCGTGCATGAAAACAATCGCACAACTGCGAATGCCATCATCATAAGCGGCTTGCAATCTTGGGCGAATATCATCAAGATTAACTGGGATTAATACTTCGCCTTGGGCGCTGTAGCGTTCTTCTACTTCAATAACTTGCTCGTAGAGCATTTCTGGCAGAATAATATGGCGGGCGAAGATATCGGGGCGATTTTGATAGCCGATGCGGAGGGCATCGCGGAAACCTTTGGTAATAATTAAAAGAGTGCGATCGCCCTTCCTCTCCAACAACGCATTAGTCGCCACAGTCGTCCCCATCTTGACCGCTTCAATCGCATCCGATGGTACTGGTGCATCAGCAGGAATCCCCAAAATATCCCGAATTCCCTGCACTGGCGCATCAGAGTAGCGTTCTGGATTCTCCGACAATAGTTTATGAATTATTAGCTGCCCATCTGGACGCCGCGCCACAATATCAGTAAACGTCCCACCCCGATCGATCCAGAATTGCCAGCGATTATTAGCGTTAGAAGCAGCAGCCATAATTTCCTCTTTTAGCTAAAAGCCCTTTCTAAAATATTAGTGTTCAATACTTAAAAAGCAAGAATATCCGTAAAGGCTAATTTTTATGATAGCTGCTGTAATTATTTGCGTTGTTTTGAGTTTGCTTACTACCGCCCTGCTCAACATTAAAATAATTTTGGTTCTTCAGCACTTGTTATGCTAAACTAACAATTAAAATGCCAGCTTAATAAGCATCTTACTCGGAAATTTTCAAAATTTCTAAATCCATAAGCAGAGCGTTTAATTAGTT